>JBJOIA010000081.1:0-13991 GCA_046047395.1 Bacteroidota bacterium
TGCTGGAATCGGACCAGGAATCATGGTTACAAAAGATCCAATTCCTAAAGATACTATTATTAAAATGTGGATAAAAAGAAATGGAAACACTGAATTTGAAGGTGAAACAACCATTTCTATGTTGAAAAGAAATTTCGATGAACTCATCCATTATCTAACCATTGAATGTGACTTTCCAAAAGGAGTATATTTAATGACTGGAACTTGTATTGTTCCAGACCTACCTTTCACTTTAAAAAGTGGAGATGAAATTTTTATTCAAATTAATCCTATTGGAACCTTAAAACAAGTAGTGAAATGATTGAATTAACAGGAGCAAATTTTATTGGTTTTGGAAAATCAAGCAAAGGGACAAATAAAATCTTTGGAATTAATCCAATAGATAATTCTCGTTTGCCTCAGGAATTTTCAGAAGCAGATTTAGAAGAAATACATACAACCGTTGAATTAGCAGAAAAAGCTTTTAAAAATTATCGAAAAAAATCAGATCAAATAAGAGCCAATTTTATTCGAGAAATCGCTAATGAAATTGAAAATTTGGGAGATCAATTAATTCAAACAGCTTGCAAAGAAACAGCCTTACCGGAGGCAAGAATTACTGGAGAAAGAGGAAGAACGACCGGACAATTACGTCTTTTCGCCTCTTTTATTGAGGATGGGAAATATCGTAATATTATTTCTGAAAAAGCTGAACCGGAAAGACAACCTCTTCCAAAACCATCCTTGATGATGGATCAAATCCCATTGGGACCAGTGGTTATTTTTGGAGCGAGTAATTTCCCTTTGGCATTTTCTGTAGCTGGTGGAGACACAGCAGCAGCCCTAGCAGCTGGTTGCCCTGTAATTTTTAAAGCCCATCCCTCCCATCCAAATACATCGGAATTAGTTGCCCATGCTATTCAACAAGCTGCATTAAAAACAGATATGCCAAATGGCGTTTTTTCATTATTGCATGGAGCCTCCCATTATGTTGGAGAATCTCTCGTCAAGGCACCTGGAGTTAAAGCAGTTGCTTTTACGGGTTCTTTTCGTGGAGGAAAAGCAATTTACGATTTAGCTGTAAGAAGAGATGAGCCAATCCCTGTTTATGCTGAAATGGGTTCAATAAACCCAGTCTTTCTTTTACCAAAAAGAATTGAAAAATTAGGTAAATCATTGGCAGAAGGTTTAAGTCAGTCCGTTTGTTTGGGAGTCGGACAATTTTGTACAAACCCTGGATTAATTATTTTGCATCGAAAGAATATAGATTTACTCGAAATGATGGCTGAAGAACTAGACAAACAAAGCCTAGGAACCTTTTTAAATTCAGGAATTGCAAATGCCTTTTCCAAGGGAGTAAATGCCTTAGCTGAAAATGCAGATGTGAAAAAATGGACAAAAAACACACTTCCTTCTCCATCCTTATTTTCCATTAATGCAGAGGATTTAAGAAATAATAAACAGGTATTAGAAGAAGTATTTGGGCCATCTACCTTGGCAATTATTGCCGACCACCAATCAGATATGATGGACTTAATTGATTTATTACCCGGACAATTAACAGCCACACTTCAAGCTGAAAAGGAGGATATTGAAAAGAACCGAGAATTGATTGAGAGTATTTCCTATAAGGTCGGAAGAGTCATATTAAATGCCTTCCCTACAGGTGTTGAAGTATCTCACGCGATGGTTCATGGTGGACCATATCCTGCAACTACCGACCCAAGAACAACCTCTGTCGGCACCCAGGCTCTCTACCGTTTCACAAGACCTATTTGCTGGCAAGGATTTTAGAGGGAAGAGTTACGAACTACGAACTACGAATTACGAGTGAAGAGTGAAGAGGGAAGAGGGAATAGTTCCTAGTTCGTAACTCGTAGTTCGTAGTTCGTAACTCGTAGTTCCTCAGTTTTTTAGCGGATGAAAATCACGAATAATCTGACTTAAATAAGATCGGTCAATATGCGTATAAATCTCTGTGGTAAGAATAGATTCATGTCCCAGCATCTCTTGGACAGCACGCAAATCTGCCCCACCTTCAACTAAATGGGTTGCAAAAGAATGTCTAAAAGTATGAGGAGAAATTGTTTTCTTAATTCCGGCCTTTTCAACTAAATCTTTTATGACAATGAATACCATTACCCTACTTAAAACCCCACCCCTTCGATTTATAAATAAATAATTGAGTGCAGAATCTTTGACAGGATAGGTTGGACGAACATGTTCCAAATAGAGATTTAAATGATATTTTGCATCTTTTCCCATTGGAACGAATCGTTCTTTATCACCCTTTCCTCGAACTTTTAAAAAATCCATATCTTCATAAACATCCGAAAATTTCAATCCAACTAATTCGGAAACACGCAAACCAGACCCATATAATAATTCCACCATGGCTCGATTTCGAACTCCTTCCGATGTTCTTAAATCATTCATATCCAAAATCTTTACTACCTCCTCATAGGTCAGAGTACTTGGTAATTTCCTCCCAATTTTAGGAGTTTTTACATGAAGGATAGGATCATGAAAAATTAATTTTTCATCATTTAAAAATTGAAAATAAGATCTTAAACTTGAAATAATTCTTGCTTGGGTACTCGCCTCAATTCCTAAATCTGTCAAATCCTTTAAATATGCTAAAATATGATCTTCTTGAATAAATCCTAGATCATCCCAATGTTCTTTTATCCCAAGAAGATAATCCATAAATCTCCTTGCATCACGAACATAAGCTTGATAGGAATTTTCGGATAATCCTCTCTCCAATTTTAAATAAACCTCAAAGTCTTTGATACTATCTTCCAACATAATACCAAGTTAATGATATTTTTTTTAGCCTATTTTCAATTTTGTTTTTTTTTGATAAATTTGGATAAATCAAAATAAATAATAACCACTATTGAATATGAAAAATCAAGTAATTATCATCCAAAAAAAGGGCTCCAAGAGCTTTTTTGGATTCATGAAAAATTATCCATTTATTGCTGCTCAAGCAAAGTCTTTTCCAGAATTTGAAATAAAAATCAAAACTATATTTTCCATTCATTGCAATAGAATGCAAGAAGGAAATTTTGAATTTATTAAAAAGGAACTTAAATGACCTTTCAAGAAATTCGTAATCATTTGGAGGATAACCATTGCTCCATTGATCATTGGGACGGAAATATGCATTTTGTTTATAATAATATTTCATTGAAAGAATTTTACTTGGAGGAATCGAGTTATTATGACGAAGGTTATATAATTCATGCCTGTTTTATTCTAAGTATTCCAATTCCAAGAATTATAAATTTCAATTTGAATAATTATCAAGATTTTTTGGAACAAAATGATTTACTTTGATTTCAATCTTTAATTCTCTAATTTTACTATAGTCTATAATATGGTACTATGGCAAAAAAGGAAATATTAATCATCAATGGCCCCAACCTTAATCTATTGGGTAAAAGAGAACCAGAGATTTATGGAAATGAAGGTTTTGAATCTACCTTAGTAAGGTTACAAGAAAAATACGCAGAATTTGCCGTTATTTCCTATTTTCAATCGAATCATGAGGGGGAAATCATTGATGAAATCCAAAATAACGGGTTTTCAATGGATGGAATCATCATAAATGCTGGTGGATTTACCCATACATCAGTAGCCATTGCAGATGCCATTGGAGCTATCACCTCCCCAGTAATAGAAGTTCATATTTCCAATATTCACGCAAGAGAAGCCTTTAGACATCATTCCTATCTTAGTCCGAAATGTAAAGGCACGATCGTCGGACTTGGTTTAAAAGGCTATGATTTGGCCGTTCAAGCATTGATTTAATACCATGATTTCATTCTATCCGGGTCCTTCTAAGGTTTATAGTCAGTCCCTGGATTTCATTCAGGAAGCCTATGAATTAGGCTTTCCCAGTTATAATCATCGATCTTCGATTTTTATGAATGTTTATCAGGATATTCAATCTTTAATAAAAGATCGTTGGGATCTTCCGGAAGATTACCATATCGCCTTTACTTCTTCAGCCACTGAATCCTGGGAAATTTTTATTCAATCATTTTCTTATGGGAATCGTCTTAACCTATATTCAGGAGCATTTGGCGAAAAATGGGGGAATTATTATTCAGAAAACTGTCTGAATAAATCAATTTATGAGGAAAATAATTCTGAATTAAATTTTGATACAGTCTCACTAGTTCATTCTGAAACCTCCAATGGTTCAATGAATATCCCTAAGCGTAATTCCTTTAAAAATGCTATTATTGGAGTAGATGCCACTTCCTCAATGGGAGGCATGTTACTACCCTGGAAAGAAGCAGATTTTTGGTTAGCCTCCGTCCAAAAATGCATGGGAATGCCAGCAGGATTAGGGTTAATTATTTATAATAAAAACGCTATTCTAAAAGCAAGATCGAAGAATTTTTATAATGATTTATGCTTTATTGAAGAAAATAGATTGAAAAACCAAACCCAAAATACTCCTAATGGATTAATGATATACGTTTTCAAAAGATTATTAGAAACCCTACCCCATTTACAAGAAATTCATCAATCCACCCTTGCTAAATCAAGAATGATTGAAGAATTCATGAAAAATAAATTTGAATATATTATACCGGATAAATCAAAAAGATTACCAACGGTTCATGCCTTTTCAATCGAAAAAGATAAATTATCAAATTTCTTATCAAATATCGAAAAGGAAAATATTATCTTAGGAAAAGGTTATGGAAAATGGAAAGATTCCTCCTTTAGAATTGCAAATTTTCCAGCACATACTGAAAATGATTTAGAAAAATTATTTAGTGCAATAGAGAGAAATATTTAATGGCCAAAAAACTAAAATATTACGTCGTTTGGGAAGGAAAAGAAAAAGGAATTTTTGATTCTTGGGAAAAAACACAAGAACTGGTAAAAAATGTTCAAGGTGCAAAATACAAATCCTTTGATTCCCTAGAAGAAGCTCAAAAAGCTTCTAAAATGAATTATTGGAAGGCAATAGGAGCCAATACCGGATCGTCTAAAAATGCTAAATCGAATATTAATCCTAATTCAAAGCCAATCCTTCCATCGCTTTCCGTAGATGCCGCTTGTGCAGGAAACCCAGGAATTTTAGAATATCAGGGGGTAGATACTCATTCAAAAGCCTCGGTATTTAAAAGAGGCCCCTATCCTATTGGAACAATAAATTTAGGAGAATTTCTGGCAATTGTTCACGGACTTGCCCTGTTAAAAAAAGAAAATTTAGACTACCCAGTTTATTCAGATTCAAGAACAGCAATGGCATGGGTTAAAAACAAAGCGATCAAAACAAATTTAGAAAGAGGACCCCAAACAGAAGAATTATTTTCGATGGTGGATAAGGCCTTGGAATGGTTAAAGAAAAATCCAAAACATAATCCTGTCTATAAATGGGAAACTGAAATTTGGGGAGAAAATCCAGCAGATTATGGAAGAAAATAGATCCTTATTTCAATTCAAAAAATTTTCTTTGGAGCATGGAAGTCCAGGATTAAAAATCACAACAGAAGCTTGTTTGTTTGGAAGTATTTTGGCAAATTTTCCTGCAACCAATGTTTTAGATATAGGCACAGGTTCTGGATTATTGGCATTTATGTATGCTCAAAAAAATGAAAATTCAAGAATAGATGCAATAGAAATCGATTATGATGTCTCTGCTTTAGCTCAAAATAATGTTTTAAATTCCCCCTATAAAAATCAAATTCAAATCCTATGGGGAGATATTGAAAGCTTTGAATTTCCAGCAAAATTTGATCTAATATTTTCAAATCCACCTTTCTTTTTTGATCATCTAAAATCCTCCAATCCCTTCAAAAATCTTGCCATGCATTCTGGAAAATTAAAGCCCAAGAATTTTGTCAAAATTATCCAGAACCTTTTAAGCCCTGACGGGAAAATATTCATCCTATACCCAGAAAAAGAAATGGAAAAATTCATTGAATTTGCAAAGGAAGAAGGCATTTACCTGAATCATATTTGGGAGATATGGACAAAACAAGAAGGAAAAATCCTACGAATGGTTGGTTTATTTTCCCGAAAAAATCAAATATTAAAAAAAGAAATCCTACCAATTAAAACCTTAGAAAACGAATATAGCCCAGAGTTTAAGAATTATTTGAAAGACTACTACCTCATATTTTAAATAATTTGCTATTTTTGACAAAGTCATAAAATTTATGCAGATATCTGTAATAGTACCACTTTTTAATGAAGAAGAATCCTTACCAGAATTGGAAAAATGGATCCGAAAAGTCATGGAGGAAAATAATTTCTCCTATGAAATCCTTTTTATCAATGATGGATCAAAGGATCAATCCTGGGAGGTTATTCAATCTTTAAAATCAAAAAATCCACATATTATCGGTTTATCCCTTTCTAAAAATATGGGAAAATCTGCTGCTTTGCAGGTAGGATTTAATCATGCAAATGGGGATGTTTTTATCACTATGGATGCAGATTTACAAGATTCACCAGATGAAATACCAGAATTATATCGACTAATAAATTCGGAAAATTTCGATCTTATTTCTGGCTGGAAACAAAAAAGATTCGATCCAATTTCAAAAACAATACCCACAAAATTATATAATTGGGCTACAAGAAAATTATCAGGTGTTTATTTACATGATTTCAATTGTGGCTTAAAAGCCTATAAAAAACAAGTTGCAAAATCTCTAAAAGTCTATGGAGAAATGCACCGTTATTTACCTGTTCAGGCTAAATGGAATGGTTTTGAAAAAATTGGAGAAAAAATTGTTCAACACCAATCAAGAAAATACGGCACAACAAAATTTGGCATGGAAAGATTTATTTATGGTTTTTTAGACTTATTGTCTATATCCTTCGTAAAAATATTCGGAAAACGCCCGATGCACCTATTTGGAAGCTTAGGAATCATCTCCTTCTTCCTTGGAAGTATCATCACAATTTATTTGATAATTGATAAACTCTATAATATTTTCAAAAATCTTCCTTTTCGAAATCTTACAGATAATCCCTTATTTTTTATCGCCCTAGTAATGGTAATTATTGGTGTTCAATTATTTCTAGCGGGTTTTTTAGGTGAATTAATAATTACGAATTCTGATAAAACAACTCAATTTGAAGTAAAGGAAAAAATATAAAAATGAAGAATGAAAATTTAGCCTGGCTAAGTCGATCTGAATTATTAATTTTAGAGGAAGGTATTGAAAAATTACAAAAATCTCATGTACTAGTTGTTGGACTTGGAGGTGTGGGTTCCTTCGCTGCAGAATTTATCGCAAGAGCTGGAGTTGGCAAAATGACCATCGTTGATGGAGATGTGGTGGATGATTCAAATAGAAACAGACAATTACCTGCATTGGCTACTACTGTCGGACTTCCCAAGGTGGACATCATGAAAGACAGATTATTGGCCATCAATCCGGATTTAAAATTAAATTGTATTCAATCTTTTATTACTCCTGAAGCAGTGGAAGATTTATTGGCCAATAAAGATTTCGATTATGTAATGGATTGTATTGATAGTGTAAGTCCAAAATTAACTTTATTGAAATCTGCCTATGAAAAAAAATACAAAATAGTTTCTTCCATGGGTGCTGGAGGAAAAATGGACCCTACACTTATCCGAACTGCAGACTTATTTGAAACCATGGAATGCTACCTAGCTTCTTTGGTTCGAAAAAGAGGCCGAAAAATGGGTTTAGGTAAAGGAATAAAAGCAGTATATTCAAAAGAAAAAGTTCGGGATGAATCCTTAATTTTAACCGATGGATCAAATTTCAAAAAATCGGCATATGGAACAATTTCCTATTTGCCAGCTGCTTTCGGAGGCGTTGCAGCATCTGTTGTGATAAGAGATCTTTTAGGAGAAAAAATCCCCTTAGAAAAAAGACCGAAGGCACTTAGATGAACTACGAACTACGAGTTACGAGCGGCAGCCGTACTGTTAAGAACTACGAACTACGAGTTACGAGCGGCAGCCGCACTGCACGAACTAGGAACTATGGATTCGGAATCAACAGCTATGCGGTTTTAGTTTATATATTTAAATTATTATGGACAAAATAAGAATAGGGATAATTAATGTTTCAGACAGGGCTTCAAAAGGAATTTATGAAGATATACCTGGTAAGGCATGCAAAGAATTATTGGAAAAATATCTTCTTAATACCTTAGAATTTGACTATAAGGTTTTACCAGATGAGCAGGACCTTCTTTCTAATGAAATGATTCGAATGGAAGAAAATGGGGCAAGCTTAATAATTACAACCGGAGGAACTGGTCCAGCATTGCGAGACCTAACACCGGAGGCAACCGAAAAAGTTTGTCAGAAAATGCTTCCTGGTTTTGGGGAATTAATGCGTGCAGAGTCTTTGAAATATGTACCTACAGCAATTTTAAGTAGACAAACCGCTGGAATTCGAAATAAATCTTTGATAATAAATCTACCCGGAAAACCCAAAGCAATAGAACAATGTTTGTCGGTAGTCTTTCCTGCTATCCCCTATTGTATAGATCTTATTGAAGGACCTTTTATGGAAACAAACCCTGAATTCATGAATTGTTTTAGACCAAAATAATTTTTGGTAGCAAAGGCACTAGATCATGACTCAATGATCATCATTCAAAAGTTCTTTCGCTTCCTTCACATCATGAACACGAAGAATATGTGCCCCTTTCCTTAATAAAATCTTATGTAATTCTATGGTTGCAGGAAGAGAATCTTCTGGGCGAATTCCCAATTTTTTATAAATCATAGATTTCCTTGATACACCTACTAGAACAGGCAATCCGATTTCAATGATTTTTTCAAAATTATCTACTATTTCATAATTATGATCAATATTTTTTGAAAAACCAAAACCAGGATCTAAAATCAAATTTTCATGATTAAATTTCGCTAATATTTGCATTTTTTCCTGAAAATCTTCAATTACGTCCTCTGTAATATTTTTATAATTTGGAACCTGATGAACTTGATCAAAACTTCCTCTTGAATGACTTAAAATATAAGGAATATTATTTTCTCCGATCCATGGAATCATATTTTCATCCATATTGCCGAATCCAATATCATTAACAATTTTTGCCCCGATTTTAATTGAATACTCCGCAACATCTTGTCTATAGGTATCTACAGAAATTATACATTCGGGAAATTCCTCCAAAATCCACTCAATAGCTGGCCCTACCCGATTGATCTCCTCTTGATTCGATACCTTTTTAGCGTCTGGACGAGTAGAATGTCCTCCAATATCTAAAATATCGGCACCTTCTGATAACATCTTATTCGCCTGAGACAAAATATCGTCCCTAGTTTGTTTCCGGGATCCCGCAAAAAAAGAATCAGGAGTAATATTTAAAATTCCCATTATTTTGGGACTAGAAAAATCAAGTTTTTTATTTTCTAAATTAAGAATCAATGTTTTGTTAAATTTTATAAATTTTGATTAAAATTTTGAGAAAATTAAGTAAATTTGAGTAATAAAATCGAATAAATGGAATAAATTTTCTCCAGTATGAGCAATAATTTGATGCCGAGTAAAACAGAAACAGAATATAGAACGATAATTAATGAATGTAAAGCTTTATTCGACAAAAAAAATCATGATTATGGAACATCATGGAGAATTTTAAGACTTCCAAGCCTAACCGATCAAATTTTCATCAAGGCACAACGTATACGTTCTATCCAAGAAAAGGGGACTCAAAAAATCCAAGATGATATTCGTGGAGAATTTATTGGAATAGTAAACTATTGTATCATTGCCCTAATTCAATATTCTTTATTAAATTCAAAGAAAGAAGAATTTAGTGCAAGGGAACTTAGTAAATTATACGATGATCAAGTGGAAGCTACTTTAGAATTATTAATGAATAAAAATCATGATTATGGAGAGGCTTGGAGAGATATGCGAATTTCAAGTATGACTGATTTGATTTTAATGAAAATATTTAGAACAAAGCAAATTGAGAATAATTCAGGAAAAACACTCGTTTCAGAAGGAGTAGACGCCAACTACCAAGACATGTTGAATTATTCCGTTTTCTGCCTAATAAAATTAAACGAAGGAGAGGATTAAAATGAGAATTGCAAAAAAACTATTAGAATATCTTTTAGCTGCAGTATTTCTTTTTTCCGGTTTGATAAAATTAAATGACCCAATTGGGACGAAAATCAAACTTGAGGAATATTTTGAAGTTTTTTCACAGGATTTCACCAGTTTATCAGGATTTTGGACTGCCTTAATCCCTTTTGCGCTGTTTTTCTCTATTTTATTGAGTTCTTTGGAGGTTATAATCGGAGTTGCCATAATTTCAAATTATCGAAATAAATTAACCCTTAGATTCACAACGGCATTATTGATATTCTTTGGTTTCTTGACCTTCTATTCGGCTTATTTTAATAAGGTAACGGATTGTGGCTGTTTCGGTGAAGCAATAAAATTAACCCCGTGGACCTCATTTACGAAGGATATGGTACTATTAATTATGACCATCCTTGCCTTATTTATTAAAGGCTCAGAAACAAAAAAATCGAATGGTTTATGGACATTTGGGGGAGCGGTTTTTTCAGTTATATTTGGTATTTTTTCCTATTTATACCTTCCATTATGGGATAGCTTACCTTATGCAGTAGGACAAAATATTGAAAAAAATATGCAATTAAGGGAACCTTTAGAGTTTAAATACCTTTATGAAATAGAGGGGAAAGTAATTGCATTAGATACCATCCCATATAATGCAAATGCTAAATTCATTTCAATGGAAGCAACCAATGAATATAAGGCAAAAGCATTGATAACGGATTATCGAATTTGGGATGATAAAAGTCAGGAAGAATATACTGAAACAAGTTTCTTAGGAAATAAGTTTATGATATTAATTCCGGAATTAAAAAATACCCAAGAAAAGGCTTTAGAAAAGATTTTAAAAATGATTCCTGAGCTTAAAAAGAATTATATGCAGGTATGGATTGTAACAGCATCATCTGTAGATTCTTTAAAAGGAAAATTAAAAGAGAATGATTTAAGTATACCAATCCTTTCTGCAGATAATAAAGTACTTAAAACCATGGTACGTTCAAATCCTGGTTTTATTTTATTGAAAAATGGAACTGTAAAAGGGAAATGGTCTGGGTATTCAAACCCAACCGCCGAAAATATTATTGATAAACTAAACGCTGAATAAGAATGAAAAATATTTATTTGTTAGGAATGCCATCCTCTGGAAAAAGCACATTGGGAAAACAACTTGCGAGTAGTCTAGGATATTCCTTCAAAGATATGGACAAACTTATTGAAACAAGGGAACAAAAAACTATTTCCGAAATATTCAATACCAAGGGAGAAGAGTATTTTAGAGAGATTGAAAAAAAGGTTTTGAATAGTTTTCAAAAGGATGAAAAAGTTGTAATTGCAACTGGTGGAGGAACTCCTTGTTTTCATGATAATATGGATTTTATCAAAGAAAATGGAATTAGTATTTTCTTGAATGTAGATGTTGAAGACATTGCAAAAAGAATCTATAAATCAAAAGATAATAACCGTCCGCTTTTAGATAAAAAGAATTCCGAAGAAATAATTAAGGAAGAAATTAAGAAAACTTATGAAACAAGACTTCCTATTTACAAACAAGCCGACCTACAAGTTGATGGCGAAATCAATGTAAGTCAGCTTGAATGGATTTTAGACTCTTATCTTGTAAACTAGAAGAATGTACCAATATTCATTTGGAACATTCCTTGATTAATTTTAATCACAGAACTTGCGTAGGAACTTGAATTATTTAAGGTATAAGGGGTATAGATATTGGTAGTTTGAGAACTCAAAAATGCAGCATCCCAATAAAATTTATTCGATCTATATCCCAACCCGACACTCACTTGGCTAATTGACCGATCAGTATCATCATAAGCCTTTTTAACAGGATTCCCCAAATAGGAATAGCCTAGTCTAACAGCCAATCTATTCATCACCTTATATTCTGCCCCAAATTTATAATTATAAACTTTTTGATAGGTAAAACGCGTCATTTCATCATACCCATTTCCAAAATTACTATTATCAATATTTGAACTCAAATAATCTGTTGTTATCCGTGTTTTACTATAATTTATTGTTCCAAAATTAGCAGAAATAAAACCTTTCTTTTTGATAAAAAACACACCGCCTAAATCTAACTTAAAAGGTGTAATAATTGAATAATAAAATTGGTTATTGGTTAAATTTATCGGATTAACCTGAATGATTTCACCTGAATTACCCTGATCATCAACAGTAGGAATAGATATAATATCTGGATCTAAACTACCAGTATATTCTTCATAAATTTGATCATATAAACTAGGAGTTTGAATATTAATCCCAAATTGAAAATTGGAATTTGGACGAATGATTAAACCTGATATTAAATTCACGCCTGTACCTTTGGTAGTTAATTTTTCAACAGATGTAAAACCAGCTACGTTTGTTGCACCATTAAATTTTTCTTGCCAATCTACTTCATTCTCAACCTTCAACTTAAGAAAATTCAATCCAATTCCCCAATAAAATTTATCCTTAAAATTCAAACCATAGGAAAAGCTCCACTGACTTTGTTTTCCTGAATTATAAACGGCCCCATTTTGTGTAGAAGATTTCCCCTCTTCCCAACGCCAAAAAGGAGCTCCGGCAGTATTTGCATCAGGATTCAATAAATAGGCCTGATAGGCAGCAGCCGTTAAATTATTGGCAGTATTTGAATTATAATCATATTTGGAATCTAAACTAGCACCCGTTTCATTATTTGAATTTGCATTCTGAACAAATTTATCTAATAAGGATGATGCATTATTTACTCCGTTTAGCGAATAATTCATATTAAAATTATTGGGCACAGAATAAGAAATACCGAAAGAGCTTCTAATATTGTTTATAGGTTCAGCCCCACCAAAAACCAAACCTAAAAAATTTAATTGTCCATTATTCGTAACGGAAGATGTTGAATTTCCAATATAATTCACATTATTCGTTTTGGATTGAAATCCAAATCCTAAACCAATTTCGGATCTAGAATAAAATCCTAAACCTGCAGGATTTTGAGAAATATTGGATAAATCTCCTCCCAAGGCTACATGCATTCCTCCTAGACCCATCATTCTTGTAGAACCAAATGTTTGGTTTTGAGAAGTTTGCTGGGCAAAATCAGAATAGTTATAAATTTGAGCAAAAGATTTCAAGCCCACTAAAGTGAAGATTAAAATCAAATAAAACGATCTTTTCATGTTTTTTTCTATCTAGGACCTCTTGAACCTCCCCCGCTGCTACTTCCACCACCACTACTTCTTCCACCGCCAAAACTACTTCCCCCACTTGAGGAACCTCCAAAAGAACTAGAACTTCTGGATGAACTTCCAAATGAAGAACTATTGTTATTATACGAATTAGAACGTGAATTATTATTTGTTCTACTATTTTGATAAGTTGAACTTTGCGATGAATTGGAACGATATTCTACATTTCTATTCGATCGAGTCGTTGTTCTCACCCCATTCTCCGGCCGAGATACACTAGAATTTGAAGGTCTAACAGCTGGAGTTGGGTTATTCGATTTGGAAGGTGAATTAACAAAATTCGAATTATTATTCACAATACGAGGATTATAATTATTGGAATTATTGAATCCATTATTTCTTCTGTTCGAAGACCCTTCATTCATTCCTCTAGCAACACGCGTGGTGCGCACATTCCGATTATTGTCCCCAAAATTATAAATATTCTTAATATTCGTTACACCAGAATATCCGTATCCATAAGGATAGGAATAATAGGAACTGAACCCGAATCCAAATCCATTGTAGGCAAAAGTGGAATAAGACCATGGACGATTATAAAAGGACCCATAAGGACTAAAGAACGGATCATAGAAAGGATCATAAAATCCGCTAAATCTTCTATTAAATGAATATGGGCTGTAATATCCAAAAGAATTCCATGGATTATAGAAGGAATTATATCCTAATCCAAAACTTATAT
>JBJOIA010000082.1:0-3731 GCA_046047395.1 Bacteroidota bacterium
AATTTTTAGAAAAATATCCTGAAAGTGCCTATTTGAAGGAGACAGAAAAATTATATTCAAATGCCATTGATCGTGTTGTAGAAATTGCGAAAGTTGAAGCAGAAGAAGATCAAAGAAAAAAGGAAGCTGCTAAATTACAAGGTGCATCTAAAGTTATTGGTAGCGAAAATTAATTTTGAGATGCATAATTATTTATGTATTTTTGCAAACTTAAATTAAACTCAATTAAATCCGATGAATAAAACACAATCTAATCCATCGATTATCACTCGTGATACAGATAAAATTGCTGCTGTTACAGGAAATGTATATGAATCTGTATTTGTAATTTCACAACGTGCTAGACAAATTTCTACTAAAACTAAGGAGGAATTACAGTCGAAACTATCGGAATTTGCTTCTACTGTAGATAATTTAGAAGAAGTTTTTGAAAATAGAGAACAAATTGAGATTTCTAAATACTACGAAAGATTGCCTAAGCCTACGGCTGTTGCAATTGACGAATTCATGGAAGGTAAAGTGAATTATAGAAATAAGAACGAAGAATAGAGAAGAGTTACGAACTACGAGTTACGAGTTATTTTCTAAGGTCATCGTTCTTAGTTCGTAGTTCATAATTCGTAATTCGTAATTCGTAACTCGTAGTTCGTAGTTCGTAGTTCGTAGTTCCTAACAGCGAGGATTTTATTTTAAATTACCTATCCTTATTTTAAAAAATTCGATGTTATGTACTCTAAATCCTTTTTCCACAATTCTAATTTTTTAAGTCTCTTCTTTTTTCTGTTTCTTTTTAGTTTAAATTCTTATTCCCAGGATTTAAAATTTAATGTTGAAATCATTACCGACCAATTACAAGTAGATCAACAAAAGACCAATGTACAGATATATCCAACATTAAAATCAACCATAACCAGTTTTCTGAATAATCGGAAATGGTCGAATGATGAATATCAGAAAGGAGAGGAAATTGAGGCCATAATGCAGATAATTCTTACTAAGGCGGATGCACAAGGGAATTTTCAAGCCAATGTTCAATTGCAGGTCTTCAGACCGGTTTATGGAACGGATTATCAAACTCAAATTTTAAATTATATTGATAAGGATTTTATCTTTTCCTATCAATTAGGAATGCCTCTGACCTATAATGATAATAATTTCATTGATAATTTAACCTCTACCTTGGCATTTTATGCCAATTTGGTTTGTGTCTATTCTTATGATTCTTTCAGTGAATTGGGAGGAAATCCCTATGTTCAAAAAATAAATAATATAGTTAATTTAGCTGTTACAAGTGGCAAGGGTTGGGGATCTGCCACAGATATTCGTTCTAGAGCAGGTATAAATGAAAATTTATTGAACCAACAATTACAGGGATTTAGAAAGAATTTTTATCAATACCACCGACTATACCTCGATCAGTTTGTGAATAAGCCGGATGTTATGCGGGAAGGTTTAGTTAAAATTTTTAATGAAATGCGAGAAACTAACGCTTCTCGTCCGGGTTCAGCCTATCTACGATTATTTTTTGAATCGAAATCGAATGAAATAATTTCAATTATGGAGGAAGCTACAACAACAGTTCGTCAGCAAGCCTTTGCTCAATTGAGTAATTTAGATCCTACAAATACCGAAAAATATCGAGCTTTAGTTAATTAATCAAGCTTAAAATCAATACCTTCTTCGTATTTTCTCCTACCTTAAACCGGTTGTCGATTCGTTGTCCTGCCACCCAACAAATCGAATGTCCCGACAAAATAATTTTAGTTTTTTTCTTAATTAATAAAGGTATTTTTTTGTCTGTAAGAAAATCAGAGATTAATTTTTTTGAATTCATTCCTAGAGGACAAAACCAATCCCCTTCGGCAGCTGTTCGAATTTCTAAGGGCCATTGTACTAATTCTGCATCCAAAATGGCCACTTTATCCCCTTGATTCAATTTTAATTTTGAATCAAATTCCTTCAATTCTATACTTAATTTGAAATCCTTTAATGTAATTTCTTTAGTTCCTTCTTCGATGCTTGTTGGCTTAAATTCTTCTAAGGATTTTTGAACGAGCAAGTAATGTTCTCGATCAATATTTAAGTGATACAAAGGACTTTCAATTACCTTTCCTGTTCCTTTTATTTCACCCTGGATTAATTTTTCAATTTGATCGGAATGAAAACCTAAATCATTTAAATATTCTGAAAAAAGAACTTTGTATTTAGAAGAAAGGTCTGATGAAAATTTAATATATATTCCATCGGTTTTTTCTTGAATGAATTCATTTTTCCAATTTTCTAATTCATCCTTAAGACAAGATTCAATGATTGTTATTTTTTTAGCATTTTTTTGAATAGTCTCCTCAATATTTGGGTTTAATTCTTTTAATAGAGGTAGTACTTCATGTCTTACGAAGTTTCGCTTGTATTTTGTGGATGAATTACTAGAATCTTCCCTCCATCCCAAACGATTTTCTGCCAAAATATCCATTATTTCCTCTTTTTGAAGAAATAAAATGGGACGAATTAAATTTTGATTTTTGGGTAAGATTCCTTTTAGTCCGGACACCATCGTTCCTCTTACAAGGTTTAATATTACAGTTTCCGCAGAGTCTGCTTGGTGGTGTGCCAAGGCGATATATCTATAGTTAAATTGCTTTCGTACCTCTTCAAACCATTGATAACGTAGCGCCCTTGCAGCCATTTGGATTGAAATTCCTTCTTTTTGGGCAAATTCCTCTGTTTGAAATTGAGTAAGATGAAATTCTACTTTGTATTTTTTTGCTAAAGTTCTTACAAATTCCTCATCACCTTTAGACTCCTCTCCTCGAAGTCCAAAATTTACATGAGCAATTCCAAAATTCAATTTTGATTCATGGAAAAGATGAGCCATTACTATTGAATCCATTCCCCCAGAAATAGCTAATAAGATTTTATCCGTTTTTTCGAATAAACTATTTTTTGAAATAAATTCTAAAAATCTTTCTTGAATCATCATTGAATCTTTTTTCTGATACAAAGTTATCCAAATTTTGTTTAATTTTGACTTTATGTTGAATCGTCAGCTTTTTTTACTTCTTGGTTGTTTGTTAATTTCTTTGTCTAGTCTTGCACAAAGTACCGTTTTTGTTGAAAAAGCAGATACTTTAAAAGGAACACCTTTGGTAAGAGAATTGATTGGACATGTAATTCTACATCAAGACGATATGGTCATGTATTGTCAGAAAGCATTTTTTCATACCCAATCCAATTATATCAAAGCATCTGGGAATGTGAGAATTATTCAGTCCGATACTTTAGTCATAACAGGAGATTCTGGAATTTATTATGGTAATTTGAAAAGGGCCTATATGACTGGTCATGTAAAATTGGATGATAATACGATAATTTTAAAAACTCCTAAATTAAATTATGATTTAAATACCAAAATTGCCACCTATTTCAATCATGCTATAATTGAAAATGAAGAATCAATTTTAGAATCTGAAATTGGGATATACAATACGGATAATAAGGATTTTTTATTCATTGATGAGGTGGAGGTAACAGATCAAAAAGATGGGGAATTAACAGCTGATTCACTTCGATATAATACAGACACCAAAATCGCGAAATTCATTGCACCAACCGTTATAACGACTACAAAAGATACGGTTTATACTTCTCAAGGACTTTATAATACTAAAACCAAGGCATCTAATTTTACTTCTCGCACCACTGCTAAATTGGAAGATTTTGATTTGACAGGG
>JBJOIA010000083.1:0-3388 GCA_046047395.1 Bacteroidota bacterium
CTAAAATATGGTAGGAAAGTTCTTCTAAAATTTCCTTATCAGAATATTTTCCCGGACTAATTCCTTTGATTCTTAAATCTGCTTCTTGGAGTTTTTCGACGATATTGACAATTTTCTGCACGCTTAATTTTCTTTTTGCTCCAAAGAGTTTTTGGGCATAAAAGGGTTTTACGCCAAGAGCATTTGCTAAATCATTCGCAGATTGAACCTTTGGATCATAGGCCTTCAATAATTTCGTATAAAAACCATAAAGAGAAGCAACAGTTTGTCCGATATTATTCGTTTTTGTTTGATTTGAAAAATAAATCAAGATTTTTTGAAGGGCACGAATATTTCCATCAATTATAGCATTTTGTAATTCTAAAAAATTGAATTCTCTACTAAAACCAATTAGGTTCATGATTTGGTCCGAAGAAATTTCTTCCCCTTTTTTAGCATTTAAGACAATTTTTTCTAATTCAAAAGAAATTCTTTTTAAATCTGTCCCAACTGAAGATACAATTAAATCGATGTTTTCTCTGGAAATTTGAATTTGGTGGGAGCCAAGATAGGTTTTCACAAAATCTCCTACTGAACCATCATTGAGTTGCATGGAAGGGAATATCTGAGCATATTGTTCCAATAATTTATAAATTTTGGTATTTCTTGCTAAGCTTGAATTTAAGGAAAAAACCAAATAAGTGGATTTTACTGGATTTTTTAGATAATTTTCCAATACCTTCAAGGAATTTGACTCTGTTTCAGCGGCAGATTTTCCCTTTCCCCCTAAACTATTTAAAAATTGTGCATCCTTCACCAATACTAATTGATGCTCCGCCATCATGGGATAATTATTGGCCTTAGAGATTACGGACGTCAAATCAGTATCTTTTCCGAATAAAATATATTGATTAAAACCACGATCCTGCTCTGGAAGCGCATTATTTTCAATTAAATGATGGATTTCATCAATGAAATAGGGCTCATCCCCGTGTATGAGATAAACAGGGGCCATTGATCCTTCTAAAATAGATTTTTTAAATTGAGAAAAGCTGATTTCTGACATACCCTAAAGTTAGAAAAAACTTTTGAATTCTATTCACTCTTCATTTTATCCCTTGAATAAATTCATGGGCTAAAATATTCACGATTCACTTTTTCCCACGAATAAATTCGTGGGCTAAATTATTCACTATTCATAAAAAAAAAAAGGGATGTAGCGGGGAGCAGAATCGAACTGCCGACCTTTGGGTTATGAATCCAACGCTCTAACCATCTGAGCTACCCCGCCGAAATGAGAGTGCAAATTTATATAAACAAAATTAGATTAACAATACTTTTCAACCTCTACACCAAATTTTCTTAAAAAATCTACTCCTTCATCAGAAGGGATTTTTTTATATTCGGCATATGACTTTAAATAAACTACTCGTTTAATCTTCATCGTATATATTACTCTTGCACAGGCAATGCAAGGGGAGAGCGTCACATAAATAGTTGCACCTTCCACATCTGCACCATTTTTAGAGGCAAATAATATGGCATTTTGTTCGGCATGTAAGGCAAGGGAACAAGAACCTTTGGAATCGCGTGGACAACCTTCAGGTCCAAATTCTTCGTCGCAATTATGGGTACCAGAGGGTGGGCCATTATATCCAATGGAAATAATTCGCGTATCTTTTGTAAGAACTGCTCCTACCTGAGCCCTGGTACAATGGGAACGAAGAGCTAAATTCTCCGCCAATTGCATGAAAATATCATCAAAATTGGGTCTATCCGTTTGCTTCATATAGTTACAAAATTATAAGAAAGAATTTATAAAATAATTTAAAAATCAAAAAACCTGTTGGATATTAGTAAACTTGGGTTAAATTGCAGACATGGAAGCATATAACTACATATTGGAATATGAGCTCCGAACCACTGCAAAAGTATTATATCCTTATATATGCACAGCATCTGGCTTGGAAGAATGGTTTGCAGATAAAGTAAATGTGGTTGACCAAAATAATTTTAATTTTATTTGGGATGATGAGGATCATCCTGCCCGTTTGCTTAGCACAAGATTAAATAAATTTGCTAAATTTGAATTTGAAAATTCTGAAAACAAAGGAATTATCGAATTAGATTTAGAAGTTTCCGAATTATCTAATTCCACTTATTTAATTATTAAAGATGGAGCTTCAAATTTCGAAAATGAAGATGAAGCAAAAGAACTTTGGGACTTTCTCATAGGTAAATTAAAAGAAAAATTAGTCTGTTAACACATGCTCAAGAAACTTGATAAATTAGTATTAAAGGCATTTATTGGCCCATTTATTCTAGTTTTATTGATTGTTATCTTTATTTTTTTACTCAGATTAGTCTTGTTTTATTTTGCAGACTTATTTGGTAAAGATCTTGGGACTTGGGTCTATGCCCAATTATTCTTTTATTTCTCCCTCATTACCTTTCCATTGGCTGTCCCCTTGGCAATGCTAATTTCTTCCTTAATGACCTTTGGTAGATTGGGAGAAAATTTTGAATTAACCGCCATAAAAAGTGCAGGTATTTCCATCCTACGTGTTTTTCGTCCCATTATTATTTTATCAAGTTTTTTGGTAATTTTCATGTATTGGTTTGGCAATGTAGCTCTACCTTGGGCAAATTTAAAAGGGTGGTCTTTACTATATGATATCAAAACCACAAAATCGACTTTAAACATTAAGGAAGGGCAATTTTATACGGATTTACCGGGCTATTCGATAAAGGTAACCGAAAAATTTCCTGATAATAAAACCTTAAAAAATATCATTATCTACGATCATACTCAGAGTGATGGGAACCGCCATGTGACGATAGCCGATAGCGCTGAAATGTATACAATCAATAATAAATCGTACTTGGTATTTGAATTATTTAATGGAAAAGACTATCTGGATGATGCTGATAGGGGTAAAGGATTTGATAAATCAGATTATGCAGTGCATGAGTTTAAACGTTCGAAAGTAGTGATGTCTTTGGATGCCTTCGATATGAAAAAAACTTCAGAAACGCAGTTTTCTGGCTATGAAATGATGAAGCAAAATGACCAATTAGCCCTTGACGCAGATTCTTTAAAAAAGGGATTATTGGCTTCACAAAGAGGCTTTATTAAATCATCTAAGGCCTTTTATCTCTTATTTAATAAGGAGGTGAACAATGATTCTTCCAGAAAATTTTACCCTTGGGCCGAGAAAGAATTTAAAACAAAATATAAAAATTGGCTAGAGGATTTTAAAACAACAAATAGTTTATTAGATCAAGAAGCAAATAATATCATTTCTCTTACCCAGACTAATAGTTTGGTTTATAATAATTATGCACTTGGTTGGAGAAAAACCTTAATTGAATGGCATAGAAAATATACCAATGCCATTTCCTTAATCAT
>JBJOIA010000084.1:0-2902 GCA_046047395.1 Bacteroidota bacterium
GAATTCTATAATTTTTAATAGGGAATGATAAAAGATTCTTTCAGGCTTTTCTAGTACTTCAAACAAACATAAATGATGCCAAACTAGGAGGGTAAACAACCCATACAAATAAATTAAATGAATATTAGAATGATGAAGCCAGGAAACTAATAAAACCCCAAAAGCATAAATACTAGCTGTTAAAAATTCCTTAATATAATTCCAATTTCTAGCTTTGAAGATTGGTAATAATATCCAATAAATAAAGATATACAGCACCAAACCCACCCCATATTGAATGATTTCATTAGGCAAATACAGAGCAGAAATCCCCCCAAGTATTATCAATAAAATTAAAATTATGTTAATGAATCCTTTATTTTCTGTTTGAAATTGATGTCGTTCATCCGGAATTTGTTTAAGGATGGTATCCCATTTTCGATCTAAAAGATAAACCATCCAAATTCCAGAAAATAAACCTGTAATATAGGCCAAAGGAGGTAATTCATGATAGAAAAAATAATAAAAGTAAGATTGATATGCGAGGGCACCAAATACTACATCCAGGCTGGTGAAGTGAAGAATCTTTTTAATTTTATTGAATAGTAATTGAATCATCTAATTGAATTTTACCTGAATTTATTGGAACAAATTGATTTCCAAAATAAATATGATTATCCCAGGAGCGGTAGGTAGCCAAAGTTTTTAAAAGGTTAGAATCCACTATTCCACTATCAGGATCAACTGTAATCAAATTACATCTTTTACATAATTTTTTACTTTGAAGTTTTACCTTACCAATTTGAATTACCATCCAATCATCTTCCTGATGAGGAATATCATTTTCAATAATTAAATTGGCCCGAAACCTTTGCCAATTATAATTACCATAATAATCTTGAAGTTTTCGAAAAGAACCTGTAGATAGGATTGAAATTGGCATGCCATCCACAAAACGAATGGTTTTGGAAAATTCTCCTTGGTATTTAGGATTTATTTCACGGATTTCTCCTTCTTTAAATTTCAATAAAAATACTTTAAACCCTAATTTATCAGTGAACCATTGGGAAATTAATGGATTTAATTCATCCAAAATCAATAAATCATCCCAAACCAGAACTTGAATATTTTTCTTTCCATTAAAGGCTTCTTGAATCATTATTTGATCTCCAGAAGGAAAATCCAACACCCTTAATTGCCCCTCTTGAAATTCCGTTTTAAAACGGGTCAATTCAGGATATTTCCTTTGTGTAATCATTTGCGAATTTTCGTCCACCAAAATAAATTCCCTATCTCCTTTCAAACCTTTTGCATCGATTTCAATTTCTTTAACTAAAATTCCTGATAGGGATTTTATTGGATAAATATAAATTGAATGAACACGCAACATAAAATGGCTATTTTAACGAATTTTTTGGCTTTTTAATCGCATTTTATTTAGACTATAAATTTTTATTATTAAGTTTATAGTTCAGCTAAACATACTATGAATATAAAAAATATTTTCCTTTTAATCAGCCTATTTCAAATTAGCCTAACTGGAATTTCTCAAAATAATTTAAGTTTGGAACAAGCTATCCAAATTGGACTTGAAAATCATTACCAAATAAAAATTGCAAACGAACAAATTTCAATTGCAAAAAACAATAATAGTTTAGGGAATATTGGACTATTACCCAATATATCAAGTACAACAAATCAAAATAATACCATTTCAAATTTAAATCAAAGTTTTTTTGGTGGACTAAGACCTCCTTTGATTCAATCAGGGGTTAATAATAGAAATTTGAATTCAGGATTGAATTTAAATTATACATTATTCGCAGGAAAAGGCTTCTTTTATTTAAAAAACCGATTTAAATTATTGGAAGATTTGGGAGTCAACCAATCTGAGACAACAGTTGAAAATTTCATATCGGATATTTCCACCACCTATTATGAGGTAATCAGAGAGGAATTAAGATTATTGAATATTAAAAAAGGCTTAGAAATATCAAATGACCGTCTAAAACTCGCTAAAGATCGCTATGATGTGGGACAAGGATCTAAGGTAGATTATTTATCTGCTCAGGTGGACTATAATGAAGATTATGCCGCAGGTCTTGCGCAAGAACAAAATTTGAAAAATAAGAAAATTGAATTAAATACCTTATTGGTTCGGAATCATTTAGAAGAATTTATAATTGAACCTGAAATAAATTTATTATCTCCCTTAAATTTAAATGAAATAAAGGATAAGGCATTAAGTTTAAATCCTAATTTAATCGGAGCAATCATCAATAAAAAAATAGCTGAAAATCAAATTGGAACAATTAAAAGTTCTTATTTGCCTCGGATTGATTTGACCAGTGGATATACAGGGAATTTTGTTCGAAATGGAGCTGGATTTGGCATTGAAAAAGGCTCATCTTATATTTTTAATTATGGTTTAAGACTAACTATTCCAATTTATGATGGTTCGAATCTAAAAAGACAAGTAAAGAATGCTCAAATAAATTCACATATTGCGGAATTACAATTTGAGGATTTTAAAAATCAGCTAATTTCAGCAATTGAAAGAACCTTTACTGCCTATGAAAATGCCATTAAACTGATTGAATTAGAGGAGCAAAATTATTTAATTGCCCAACAAAATGTTGAAATAGCTTTTGAAAGATATCGTGTTGGTATGGCCACCTCATACGAATTAAGGGAGGTTCAAAGAAATGCAGTTGCAGCTGAGACACGTTTAATTGAGGCTAAATTTTCAGCCAAAAGCGCAGAAATTGAATTAATAAGATTGAGTGGAGAATTAATTTAGAACTTCCTCTTCTTCTAATTGTTGTTGATACATTTCATAGTATTTGCCCTTCTTTTTCATTAATTGGGCATGTGTACCACGGTTAATAATTTCCCCTTCATGAAGAACAAAAATTTCTTTTGC
>JBJOIA010000085.1:0-2662 GCA_046047395.1 Bacteroidota bacterium
AAATACGAAGGTATTGAATTTGTGGATAGTCCGGAAAAGGCTGATGAAATATTAATTTGGCTTTTCCCAGGCAGTGGAGGCTCCTTTTTATTCGGATCTCAGGGTAATCCAATTGAATTAGCGCTTTCAAAAAATTCAATAGATATCAATTATTTAAATTCTATTAAAGCCCTAGGGAAGCCAGTATCCATTGCGATAAATTATACAAGCCCTTGGATTTTAGAAGAAATAGAATTGCCTAAAGGACTTATTGCGACCTTTAATGTATCTAACGAAGCATTGATAGATGTTGTATTGGGTAAATTCAATCCTGTGGGTAAAATGCCATTTACCATTCCGGCATCCACCGAACAAGTTTTGAAAAACCAGTCGGATGTTCCAGGTTACCTTAAACCCAAAGGTTATGGTTTATTTTTAAAAGGTGAAGGTTTAAATTATTAGTTTTCTTTCTACCTTTGAATAAAAAAGAGTATGACTAGCAGCATAGAACAATATTATGCGGAAGGTTGCGGTAGATGTAAATTATCTTTAACCCCCCAGTGTAAGGCAAAGGTTTGGATTGAAGGAATTGATGAATTAAGAAAAGTCTTACATGAATTTGAACTGGAAGAATCCATAAAATGGGGTAGTCCTTGCTATTCACTAAATGGAAAAAATATTTGTATGGTAGTAGCCTTCAAGGATTTTTTTACAATTAGTTTTTTTAAGGGGGCCTTAATTCAAGATAAATTTGAAGTCCTAAGCAAACAAGGTGAGAATTCAGATTCTTTTAGAATTATACGATTTCAAGAAACAGAGACTGTATTATCCAAAGCTAAAGAAATTAAATACTGCATCCAACAAGCTATTGATATTGAGAAGTCAGGTAAAAAAATTATACCTAAACCTTCCTCTGAAATTGTATTTCCTGAAGAATTATTCCATAAATTTCAAGAAATTGATGGACTAGAATCGGCTTTTAATAAATTGACTCAAGGTAGAAAAAAAGCCTATGCATTATTTCTAAATTCTACTAAAAATCCTCAGACACGCTATAATAGGATAGATAAATTAACTCAAGCCATTTTTGATGGAAAAGGACCACAAGAAAGATGACCTAATAAAAATCAAATAATTCTTTTTATTTTCAAATAGGATTTAATCAATATAAAAATTTTAATAATAATTATAGTACCTTTGTGAAAAAATAAAGGATCTTGAAAAAATTACTGTTAATCATTTTAATTATTAGTTTTCCAATTATTGGATTTTCCCAATCTGTTTCTGTTGAATTAAATACAGGAGGCTTCTCTTTTATTCCTGCATTTACCTCCAATGAACCGAATATTATTTTAAATGGAACAACCAATCCAGAAAGAAAATTTACTACAAGTTTTATCGGACAAATCCTTGCGAAGGATTTAAGACCTCGAGGGATTATTTTCATCCATCGGTATAAATTTTTAAATAAAGGAGTCAAAGGACAAATTGGCTTACATTTGCCAGCCTTTCAAATAGATGAAAATTATCATGTTTCCAATTTCATTGCAAATGATTTAACACTTTCCTATAAGGTGAACGATAATTTTACTCTTGTGAATTATTTACTGCGCGGACAAGGCGTAAATTCTGATTTTACGGCAATTTTTAATTCTATTTCAGGAATTTATCAATATAAAAAATTGAATTTTCAGACTCAGGCCTATTATTTAGATCTCGACAATGCCGTAGGTGTAGCAGAGAAAATTACCTATTCTTTGAATAAGAATTATGCTATCAATGGTTTTGCCAACTACACCTTTACGGATCAATTTTTCATTTCTACCTTCGGAATTAGTCGAACTTTCTAATTGTTAGGAGCTCCATCATTGATCCATGTTTTAATTTTTTCAATATTACATGGATCTAATTTAGTATCTGCAGATGGCATAGGAATATAGCCCTGACTATGCTGAATGGTTCCTAAAAATTTTCCATTATCTACTTGTGCCTTTACATTAGCATAGGTATTGAGTAATGTAGCATTTTGGCCACTATTCGTATTATGACAGCCTAAACAATAGGTATTCACAATGTTTAAAATTGTGGTTGAATAAGTGATATTTGTTAAATCACAATTCCCAGAATTTGCAGATTCAGTACATGAATTATTTAAAGCTCCTTGCTTTATCCATTTTAAAATAGTAGATTTTTGAGTATCATTTAATGGATCCATGGGTTTAGGAGGCATTCGGTGATTGTCTAGACCTGCATGCAGAGTTGGATTATTTATTCCAAATTTTGAATCATCATCATATTCTCCACCACCATCAAATAATACACGATATAATTTACTGTTTTCGGGAGAGGAAATATTTACCGAGCGTCTAATTCCTGCATAATTTGAATAATTATATCCTTCTACTTGGCTTTTTGCATCATGGCAACCACTCATGGCACAATTTGAAACAATCAATGGTAATATGGATTGCTCAAAATAGACCGTATCCGGACTACATGTTTGGGTATTTACAATAATATTGGAACTAGTATCCTGATTTACGGTATCTGTGGCAGTACCACCCCCTGTTATGGTAGAACTTATTGTATCAATATTTTGATTTGTGTCAGTTGTAACAGTAGTATCCAGAACATTATTTACAATTGGTTCCGGCATTACAAACTGATCTTTTGAAATACAGGA
>JBJOIA010000086.1:0-15948 GCA_046047395.1 Bacteroidota bacterium
AAATCGAAAATTAAACTAGGTAGAAGAAGGTAAAAACGAATACCCATACAAGGTCTACAAAGTGCCAGTATAGTCCAACTTTTTCAACCATTTCATAATGTCCTCTACGGTCATAAACACCCGTAGCAGCATTAAAGAAAATAATTACGTTTAGGATTACACCGGAAAATACGTGAGTTCCGTGGAAACCTGTAATAAAGAAGAACAAATCTGCGAAAGCAGGAGGCCCATATGGATTACGGGTTAAATTTGCTCCTTCGATAGGGGTCCAAACTCCATCTACTAATTGTTTTGCGGCCAAAGATAAATCTTCTGGACCGTGGATAAAGTGAGTCCATTCCCAAGCCTGAGAACCTAAGAAAGTGAAACCACCGATGATTGTCCATAGCATCCATTTTTCAACATCAGCTCTATCTTTTCTATGGCCTGCTTCTACTGCAAGAACCATGGTAACAGAGGATGCAATTAAAATGAAAGTCATGATACCTACGAAAACAAGAGGTAAGGACATACCATGAAGGAAAGGAACTGCTTCAAATACTTTTTCTGGGATTGGCCAGTGAGTTGTAGCGAAGTAGAAATCTTCTGGAGAACCTACCCAAGCAGGTTGACTAAAACGGATCATACCGTAGCTAATCAACAATGCTGAGAATGTAAAAGTATCTGATAATAGGAAGAACCACATCATCAATTTTCCATAACTGGCTTTTAGTGGTTCAGAACCACCTAACCATGATAGTTTTTCGGGAACGTTTGGGGTCGCGTGTGCAACAGACATTTTCTTTAATCTTAATTGTTATACAATAAAAATACGAATAAGTAAACCCACAGCAAATCTAAAAAATGCCAATAGGTAGTACAAATTTTAATTTGGGTCAATGCTTTTGCATTAATTTTAAACTGGAATGCAGCTACTAGAGCGAATAATAGAACTACTAGTCCGGACACCAAATGGAGTCCATGAATTCCAGATAATACATAAACAAAAGAACCTGAAGGATTTCCGACGAAGTAGACATTCATTTCCACTAATTGCTTCCATCCATAGAATTGCATTATTAAAAAAGTAATTCCAAGTGCAAAAGTAATAGAAATACTTGTTTTTAGTGCATTAAATTGGTCTTTTTTTGCAGAATTTAATGCAAAATGCATTGAAATGCTACTTAGGACAAGGATTACGGTAGAATAATAGAATAAATCTGGTAATTGGAATTCGACCCAATTCCCTTCAGCCTTTCTTACAAGGTAGGCTGAAGTAAATGCTGCGAAGAGCATTAGGATCGATACAATAAACAACCACATGGTAAACACTTTTGGGTTTACTGATCTGGTAGGAGCGGGTTCGATATAATTTTTGTTTGCCATATTATAATTTGTCAAATAAGAAAGCGATTTGTACGATAGGTAAATATAAGAAAGAACCGAACATCATCCATTTTGCGGATTTATCGGTTGGTTTCATCATAAGATAGAAGGTTTGTCCGAGGAATAAGATACTTGCTATTACTGCAATGATAGCGGAGTTTATGCCTGTCATATGCAATAGGTAAGGGACAAAAGCAAGAGGAACGAGGAACAGCGTATAAATCATGATGGTGAAAGCTGTTTTCAAGTTTTTCTTTCCTTTATTTGGGAGCATTCTAAATCCTGCTTTTTGGTAATCATTATCTGCTACCCATGCGATTGCCCAGAAGTGAGGGAATTGCCAGAAGAATTGGATGGCGAAGAGGATACCTGGTTCCCAGCCGAATGAGTTTGTGGCAGCGAGCCATCCAATCATTGGGGGAAAGGCTCCGGGAAAAGCTCCTACAAAAACGGAGATTGGTCCCACTTTTTTCAAGGGGGTGTAGACATAGCCGTAGAGGATATAGGATAATAATCCAATACCTGCTGCTTTTATATTGAATGCCAATAATAATCCAATTGCTAAAATGGCCATGATCCAGCCGAAATATTTAGCCTGATTAGGGCTTAGATTGGCTGTTGGAAGGGGTCTTTTAGCGGTTCTTTTCATCAGGGCATCTGAATCAATTTCTTTTAATTGGTTCACGATATTCGCTGCCCCTGTAAGTAAGAATCCTGCGATTGAAATATGAAAGATGCCCAAAATATCTGGGGAATTTGGATGGGCTAGAATATATCCAAATGTACCAGAGAATGCAACTGTTGCTGATAATCTGGTTTTAAGTAATTTGATATATTCTTTTGTCTTATTCATATTGAGTTGTAATTAACATTTTCAAATGTAAGCCTAGGGCTAATAGAGATAATGTTAAATGGATTGGTTGAGTTCCAATTGGCAAGGAAAAATAGGCCATTAGAATTCCTGTTAAAATTGAAATACCTAATAAGGTAAATACGCCCATTAGGTAATTTTTAATAATCTTATTTGATTTAAACTTAAACCAAAGTAAAAGGTTTGCAATTATCAAAAGCCAAGTTGAGCTTCTATGGACGATATAGATAAAATTAAGGTTTTCGATCCATAGGTTTTTTTGATTTTCTCCTAATTCGAGAATTACATGATCCATATTTTCTCTTACCTGGGTTCCAGTAATAATTTGGAATGCCACCAAAATTAGATTGATAAGGATTATACTTTTTTCTTGTTTCGTTAAAATAATTTTTTCTTGGTTGTGGTGGATTGCTTTTAAAAGGAAGAACAAAACGGCGATTGTAAGAACCATATGGGCGGTTACCACGCCAGGGAGTAAAAATGAATCAACCACATATTTTCCTAAAACAGCATTCGCTAGCACAAAAAACAGGGCCATAAATGAATATAATCCAGTTTTTTTATCTTTTTTAAATCCTAAAATACAGGTGATTAACATGGCTAAACCAGTTAAAGCTCCAAGTAATCTGTTTAGGTATTCAATCCAGGTTTTAACAGGATTAAATGTAATTTCTCCGTGTAATTTTTCTTTATAAATTTCTTGGTAATTCAACGGAAGTTGGGATTCTTCCGTGGGAGGAATAATTCGTCCGAAGCAAGTTGGCCAATCTGGGCAACCCATTCCGGAGCCTGTGCTTCTAACGATACCACCGGCAAGCACGAGGAGGTAGAGTATGGTAAGTGTAGCTAGACTGAATTTTTTAAATCCCATGTGAAAAAAAAAGGTGCATCTAAAACTTCTGAGTCTTTGGATGCACCTTTTGTTAGTTTGTTTTATTATCTGTTATAGCTTTCGTTTTGTGCATCTAACAAACCTTCTATATCTTTTTCCTTTTTCATTTCTTCATTTTCTTCTGGAAGATTGGATTCAGGAGTAGCAGAGAAAGGTACATTTTGAGGAATGAAATCTACTGCAGACCCTGGCTTAGAATAATCATAAGGCCAACGGTAAACAGCAGGGATTTCTCCAGGCCAGTTTCCATGTCCTGGCTCTACTGGTGTAGTCCATTCTAATGTATTTGATCTCCATGGATTTTCTGTTGCTTTTTTACCTCTAAACATTGAGATAAAGAAGTTGAAGAAGAAGATAGCTTGGGCTGAGAAAGTAAAAATAGCAGCAATAGAGATAAACATATTTAAATCTGTAAACGCTGCTTCGGAATTATTTCCTAAAGCTGTGAAAGAATAATATCTTCTTGGGAATCCGGCGATACCCGTATAATGCATTGGGAAGAATACGCAATAAACACCTACGAAAGTTAACCAGAAATGAATATAACCTGCAGTTTTATTCATCATTCTTCCGAACATTTTTGGATACCAGTGGTAAACTCCAGCCATTAATCCGAAGAAAGAGGCAGCACCCATTACAAGGTGGAAGTGAGCCACTACGAAATAGGTATCGTGTAAGTTAATATCAAGTGCAGAATTACCAAGGATAATGCCAGTAACACCACCTGAGATGAATAATGATACTAAACCTATGGAGAATAACATTGCAGGAGTAAATACTAAATTACCTTTCCAAAGAGTAGTAATGTAGTTAAATGCTTTTACTGCTGATGGAACTGCAATGATTAGGGTTAAGAACATGAATACAGAACCAAGGAATGGATTCATACCTGTTACGAACATATGGTGAGCCCATACGATGAAAGCGAGGATGGTGATACCCATAATTGAACCGATCATTGCTCTATAACCGAAAATTGGTTTTCTTGCATTTGTTGCAATGATTTCAGATGTCATACCTAGAGCTGGTAATAATACGATATATACCTCTGGGTGACCTAAGAACCAGAATAAATGCTGATAAAGGATAGCAGAACCTCCAACATTTGGTAGGGCCTGACCTTGAATATAGATTTCAGATAGGTAGAACGAAGTTCCGAAAGATCTATCAAAAATTAATAATAAGGCTGCTGACAACAATACTGGGAATGAAAGTAAACCTAATACTGCAGTGAAGAAGAAAGCCCAAATTGTTAAAGGTAATTTGGAGAAAGTCATTCCTCTAGTTCTTAAATTGATAACCGTAGTGATATAATTGATACCACCCATTAAAGATGATACAATAAAGAATGCCATTGCGATTAGCCACATGGTCATACCTGTTCCTGATCCTGGCATAGCCTGTGGAAGAGCAGAAAGAGGAGGATAGACTACCCAACCACCGGAAGCTGGTCCTGTTTCTAGGAATATAGAAGAGAACATGATTACAGAAGAAAGGAAGAAGAACCAATAGGATAACATATTGATAAAACCAGAAGCCATATCTCTTGCACCAATTTGAAGAGGAATCAAGAAATTGGAGAAAGTTCCGGATAAACCAGCAGTTAATACAAAGAATACCATGATAGTACCGTGCATGGTAACTAATGCCAGGTAGAATTCTTTGTCTAATTTCCCTGATTCATCAATCCATCCACCTAAAATTGGTCTTAACCATTCAAGATCCATATTAGGGAAACCTAATTGTAAACGGAAGATTACAGACATTGCACCTCCGATGAAAGCCCAAAGGATACCAGTAATTAAATACTGTTTTGCAATTGTTTTATGATCTTCTGAGAAAATATACTTTCTAATAAAACCTTGCTCATGGTGGTGATCATCATGATGATCATGTACATGAACTTCTTCTACTGATGTTATGGCTGTCGACATAGTATATTAATTTAAATTTTATTAATTCATTGATAAATTTGCTTCTTCAGTAACCTCAATTCCTGCGTATTTAGCAGCTTGAGATTTTAAACCTGCAGGTACTTTTTCGATATATTCAGGATTCATTGTTAAGAATGGGATTTGTTCATTTTTCCATTTTTCAAAATCCTCTGGTTCATCAACGAAGACTGTGATTGCCATACCGAAGTGACCTCTTCCACAAATTTCAGTACAATTTAATTTAAAGTTGAATTCGTTATTTCCTAATTTAGCTCTCATTTCATCAGTTGAAATGTCTGGAGTGAACCAGAATTTTGTAGGCATACCAGGAACTGCATCCATTTTTACTCTATGGTAAGGAAGGTAAACAGAGTGAAGTACGTCTTGAGCTTTAATTTTTAATAGAACTGGTTTTCCTTTTGGTAAGTGTAATTCATTGGAAGTAAAATCATCGAATGAATTTTTATCTGTATAGTCAATTCCGATTGAATTGATATCATCAATTAATTTATAGTTTGCATTTCCTAATTGATTATCATCATTTCCTGCATATCTAACATACCAACCGAATTGGTGGCCTGTAATTTCGATTACAACAGCATCATCTGGAGCTTGAGAGGTAATATCTCTCCATGTTCTCCAACCTGTGAATACGAGTATTGCCATTACGATAGCCGGGATGATTGTCCAGATAATTTCCAATTTATGGTTTACTGGGTAGAAAGTAGCCTTTCTATCTTTGTTATATCTATAGCGGAAGGCAAAGAATAATAACAAGGTATTAGTAAAGAAGAATGCTGCAGTAATAATTCCCATAGAAACCCAGAACATACTATCTGTTTGTTTTCCATGAATTGAGGCTGCTTCTGGCAAGAAGTCTGGTTGTGAATGTAAAAAAGACCAAGCCCCTGCGATTGTTCCAAATAACCAGAATGCAATGAATAAAATTGCATTTAAATTGTTTGAACCATCTACTACACTGTCTTCATCAGTTTTCTCTTGTTTTTTAAGAGATGAGTTTAATTTTAAACTTTTGCTTATTACAGCTACAGCTAAAACTAAAAATACAACGGATAATAAACCTACTATATAATTCATAAAATTAGTTTTTCAAATTGTATTAAATATCGTGATGTAAAGCTTCCTCCAACAAAGGATGATTTTTTGCCACTAAACTTGTTTTTGTTAATTCATCGGATACTACATAAATGAAAGCGGAAATAAACATTGCTAACATTCCGAATTCTACTAAACCATATCCTCCGTTTGGACCTAAAACGCCTGGCATAATCATTTGGTAGAAATCGATATAATGACCACCTAGGATAAGCACACAAGTAATTTTAAGGAAAATTCTAGTTCTTTTGGCGTCTCTAGTCATCAGAACTAGTAAAGGCATTAAAAAGTTTAAGAAAACATTTAAAATTTCTGAAGTTTTATAAATTTTTCCATGTCCTTCCCATCTTTCTAAGAAATAGATAGTTTCTTCTGGAAGGTTAGCATAGTAAATTAACAAGAATTGTGAGAACCATACGTAAGTCCAGAAAATAGAGAATGCAAACATGAATTTACCTAGATCGTGTAGGTGGTTTTCGTTTACATATTCCATAAGGCCTTTATCTTTAAGGTAAAGGATGGTTAAGGTGATGGTTGCCAAACCAGTTACATGCCATGAGGAGAACATATACCAACCAAACATGGTAGAGAACCAGTGAGTATCGATAGACATTACCCAATCCCAAGCAGACATTGAGGAGGAGATACCCATGATAACGATGAAAGCTGTACCGATTTTCACCATTGATCTAAAATGGCTTTCACCACCTAATAAATCTTCTTCCATAGATTTTTTTCTCATTGCTCTCCATAGGATTAACCATGCAGCGAAATAAGCTACCATTCTAATGGCGAAGAAGGTTTTATTTAAATATCCTGATTTTCCAGCGATGATACTATCATAATGTTCACTTGCTGGATCAGTAATTCCATGGTGTAACCAATGGAAGATAACATCTCCTTTGAAGATAAAAACCAATAATAAAATTGGGAAAGTAACGAAAAGGAATTTTGGGAAAGCCTCAGGAACTCTTTTAAGACCTGCAGACCAACCAGCTTGTGCTAGATATTGGATAGCAACGAAGAACATTCCTATTACAGCAATACCTGTAAAGAATACTCCGTTTAACCAAAGGTTAGCCCAAACTCTATTCATCCAGTCGAAATGTGAATCTGGTTGATGAGATACTGCTCCACCGGAAAGCATTTCGCCTCCTTCATGTGCAGCTTCAGCCGCCTCGTGTCCTGCTGCTGCTGCTTCGTGTCCTGCTGCTGCTACTTCATGATGTCCACCACCTTGCGATAGTAAATACATTCCAATTAGTAATGCAACTAGTCCAACGAAGAATCCGATGATAACTCTCTTTTTGCCTTCCGCTGAGAATTCAAAGTATTCTTCAACGTTTGCTGGGGAAAATTTTGAATGACCCGCCATTTTATCTTTCTTTTTTGGTTTTTAATCTAAATTATTGTTTTTGTAATTCGTGTACATAAAGTACAATTTTCCAACGATTTTCTGGAGTGATTTGTGAACCATGTGGCCACATTCTTCCTTTTCCATGCGTAATTACGTGGAAAATATGTCCATCGTTAAGATCTTTCAAAGCATCAGACGAATAGATAGGTACACCTTTGTAGATTTTACCTACAGCACCATCTCCTTTTCCTCCTTCTCCATGGCAATGCTGACAGAATCTTTCATATTGGATTTTACCAGCTTCGATATTTTCTGGAGTAGCTTCTAGTGGGTTAGACAATACATTTTCGGATGTAGTCATTTCACCACTTTTAATTGTTCTGGAGATTAAATCTTGTTTTAAGAATGCTTCGTTTAATTCTTGGGAATCTGCATATTTCTTTTGAGGAACAGTACCTTTTACGGGTTCTCTCATATTTAATCCGTTAGGATTAATGGTATTTAATTCTCCTTCAGTTTGGGTTAATGGCTCATATGCAACTGAATGATACATATTAGGAGCGAATTCGGTTCCTGTATCATTTGGATTTTTTCCACATGAAGTTAGAATTCCTAAAATTGCTCCAGCCAATACTAATTTTTTCATATACTGAGACATTATTCTATGTTTCTTTTTCAATTCTAATTATTTTACCTCGATTGCACCTGATTTTTTCAAGGCTTCACCTATATCTTCTTTTGATACTTTGTTTTGGTCTAAATTGATTGCCATTACAAATTTATCATCGGTGATTCTTAGGTCGTGTAAATCAGCTTTTTTACCTGGGTAAAGTCCATTTGAAATTAAGAAGGTAGTAACCATACCAAAGGCAGTGATTAAAATTGTTCCTTCAAAAGAGATTGGTATCCAGTCTGGTAATGCAAAGAAGTCTTTACCACCAATAACCATTGGCCAATCAAATACCATGGTGTAATTGATTAGGGTGAATGCCAGAGAAAAACCAAGTACTCCAAACATAAATGCTGCTACTGGAATTCTTGTTCTTGGATGGCCCACTGCTACATCTAGACCATGGATAGGGAAGGGAGTATATACTTCCTCAATTTTGATGCCTTTCGACTTAATTTCGGTTACTGCGTGTAACACTTCGTCTTCGTCATCGTAAATCCCTAAGATATAATTTTTTGAATCACTCATGTTTATAAATCTAAAAATCTATAATTCTATTTTTTCTTTTTATGTGGATAATTGGAAGATACTCCCTTCATTACTGCTTTTACTTCAGCCATATTGATAACTGGTAAATATTTAGCAAATAAGAAGAATAAAGTAAAGAATAATCCGAATGAGAATATGTAATCTCCGATATCATACATTGTAGGAGAGAACATTGCCCATGAAGATGGTAAATAATCTCTATGTAATGAAGTTACAATGATTACAAATCTTTCAAACCACATACCCACGTTTACTACTACTGATAAGAAGAATGATATTGTAATACTTGTTCTTACTTTCTTGAACCAGAATAATTGTGGAGAAATCACATTACAGGTCATCATCATCCAATATGCCCACCAATAAGGGCCAAATGCTCTATTTAAGAAAGCATAGGATTCGAATTCCACACCTGAATACCAAGCGATAAAGAATTCTGTCATATAAGCAATACCTACAATAGAACCTGTTACTGTAATAATGATGTTCATTAATTCAATATGTTCCATTGTGATATAATCTTCTAGGTGAAATACCACACGTGTAATCAATAATAAGGTTTGTACCATGGCAAAACCAGAGAAAATCGCTCCTGCCACGAAATATGGAGGGAAGATTGTCGTATGCCATCCAGGTATTACAGAAGTTGCAAAGTCCATGGATACAATTGTATGTACAGAAAGTACCAGGGGAGTTGAAATACCTGCTAAAATTAAAGAAACATATTCGTATCTAGCCCAAGTTTTTGAAGATCCGTTCCATCCTAAAGAGAAGAAGCCATACATCATTTTGGAAATTTTAGTAGTAGCTCTATCACGGATAGTTGCTAAATCGGGTACTAATCCCATGTACCAGAATAATAATGATACAGATAAATAAGTTGAAATAGCGAATACGTCCCAAACTAATGGCGAGTTAAAGTTAACCCATAAAGAACCAAAGGTATTTGGAAGAGGTAATGCCCAATAGAATAACCAAGGACGACCCATATGGGCCAAAATGAAAGAAGCTGCACAAAGTACGGCAAAGATTGTCATTGCTTCTGCAGAACGGTTGATGGAAGTTCTCCATTTCTGGCGGAACAATAATAGTACGGCAGAAATTAAGGTACCTGCGTGACCAATACCTACCCACCATACGAAGTTGGTGATATCCCAAGCCCAACCGATTGTTTTATTAAGACCCCAAACTCCGATACCTTCCCACCATGTCCAGAATAAACAATAAGCTCCGTAAGCTAATACTGCTGCGGAAATTCCGAAAGCAATTTTCCATTCTTTAGTTGGTGCTCCTTCTACTTGTTTACAAATATCTTCTGTTACATCAGAGTAGGACTTCCCACCAGTTACTAAAGGTACTCTAACGGATGATACTACGTGCGACATATTAATTATTATTTTTATTTCTAACTTTTGATAAATAAGCGATATTTGGTGCTACATTGATTTCTTCAATTACACCATAAGCTCTTCCTTCGCGTTCTTCAGACAATAATTTTGAAATTGCTGAGTTTGGATCATTCTTATCACCAAATGTAATTGCATTGGTTGGACAAGTTTGAGCACAAGCTACTTGAATTTCTCCATCGATTGGTCTTCTTTTCTCTTTTTTGGCATTCAATTTTCCTTCTTGGATTCTTTGAACACACATAGAGCATTTTTCCATTACCCCTCTAGAACGTACTGTAACATCAGGGTTTAATACCATTCTTCCTAAGTCGTTGTTGAAATGGAAATCAAATTCATCTGTTTGATAATATCTAAACCAGTTGAATCTTCTTACTTTATAAGGACAGTTGTTCGCACAATATCTTGTACCGATACATCTGTTATAAGTCATTTGATTTAATCCTTCCGTAGAGTGGGTAGTTGCTAAAACTGGACATACTGTCTCACAAGGAGCATTGTCACAGTGTTGGCATAACATTGGTTGGAAAACAACTTCTGGATTGTTAGAAGCTACTTCTAAGCCTTTTAAATCTTCTACTTCTGCATCTGATGAATAATAGCGGTCTATTCTCATCCAATGCATTTCTCTTCTATTTATTACCTCTTGTCTACCTACTACTGGTACGTTATTTTCAGCAGAACAAGCCACTACGCAGGCAGAACAACCTGTACAAGAGTTCAGGTCAATTACCATACCCCAATGATGGTTATTGTAATTATGACCATTCCATAATGAAATATCTGTTGCTTTTTTCTTTCCTTCAGCTGTAGTGATTTCAGGAATATGTCTTCCTGCTTGAGGATTTTTAACGAATTCAGCTAATACTGTTTCTTGAATAACTGCCTCACGTGCCATTACTGTATGGTGCGTTTGAGTTTGAGCGATTTTCTTTTCCTCACCAGTTTTTTCAATACTTACTCCATTTGTACATGAACCTACACATGCTCCATTCTTTTCAGAAATGAATGGGTAGGCATTTGCACCAACACCATCTGCAGATTTTCCTGCATTTGTTCTACCATAACCGATAGCAATGGCAATTGTATTATCTGCTTGTCCTGGTTGTACTAAAACCGGTAATTCAACCGAGTAGCCATTTCCAGAAACTTTAACTACATCATCTTGTTTTAAGCCTAATTCACTAGCAGTAATTTGCGATACACTCGCATAATTATCCCAACATGCTTTTGAAACCGGCTCTGGGAATTCCTGTAACCATGGATTATTCGCCTGAGAACCTGTTCCTAATCCTACTTTTTCATAAATGGAAATTTCTAATCCTTCATTTGAAGCTTTGTATCCAGATGATAAAGAAGAAGCAATTTCTGATAGATTTACATTCGGACTTGCTGAAGATACAGCAGTATTTGAACCGAATACACCATCATGTAATAAACCATTCCATCCTGCATCATTTAAATTGGCTTTAGATTTCCAATTATTTTTTAAATATGAAGCATAATCAGCATCTTTTCCCGCCCAAGTTAAGAAACTAGCTTGTGCCTGACGCGTTTTGAATATTGTAGAAATTGCAGGTTGACTTAAAGAATAATAACCTGATTTAGGTTCTGCATCGTTCCAAGATTCTAAATAATGAGAATCTGGTGCAATATAATTACATAAAGAAGCAGTTTCATCTGCTCTTTCATTTGTAGCAATTGATAATTGAGCCTTTTTAATGCCATCAGCTATTTTCGCCCCCATTGGGTGATTATAAACTGGGTTTGCATTATAAAAGATTACAGCAGCAATATTTCCAGCAGTTAAATCAGCTATGAAAGAATTCATTTCTGAATCAGAACCCTGACGGTAGTTTACATTCACACCCGTATTAATAGTAGAACCATAAGCTCCAACTAACTGGTTGATTGCAACAACTAATTTTTGTACTTGTGGATCATTCGAACCAGAAACAACGATTGAAGCTCCTTTTGAAGATACTAAGTCTTTTGCTGCCTCCGCTAATTTCTCAATTTTAAGAGATGGCGTATTAATTGCAGAAGCTCCTGTTAATTTCGCTACCTCATTGTATAAAGCTGCAACCACTAAACCTTCTTGCGATGGCTTGTATGTTGCTCTATAATCTGCATTCGCACCAGTATTGGATAAAATTGTTTCGAACTGGTAATGACGAGACATGGTCTTCTTTCCTTCAGCAGAAGAACTTACTTTTCTTGTTTCTGACCATTGTCTAGCAAATTCAGTAGGAGCAATCCATGTTCCTAAGAAATCAGCCCCAATACTTACAATTGTATTTGCTTTACTGAAATCAATTTCTGGTAAATTTCCACCATGAGCAAGACTTAAACCATATGCTGAATTAGCATCATAGGTGATATGCTTGGTAGTACTATATTTAGAAGCAAAATCAGCAATTACTTTCTTCGTAGTCGGAGAAAGAATGGTATTGGATACAATTCTTATTTGTCCACCACTTGCAGAGATAGAATCTAATTTTGCAATAATGTTTTTGTCTAAATTCGCCCAATCGGTTGATTTGCCACCATCTTGCGGACCTTTTAATTTCTCATTGTCGTATAAACTTAAAACAGAAGCTTGCGCTCTTGCTGAAATACCACCTTGAGTAATAGGGCTCAATTTATTACCTTCAATCTTGATAGGTCTACCTTCTCTAGTTTTTACCAAAACAGAAGCATACTCACCACCATCGATAAATGTTGAAGCATAATAGTTGGCAATTGTAGGATCAACATCTAATGGTTTGTTGATATAAGGGATAGCATTTTTTACTGGCGCCTCGCAAGCTGCTAATGATACAGCTGCTACTCCAAAACCTAACATTTTTAAGAAGTCTCTACGGTGAGTTCCTCCTCCATCTACAATTGAATCGCCTTTAGAATCATTTTCAGAAGGCATTGATCCAAATTCATTGTGGATGTTTTTTACAAAAGATGTTTCGTTTTTAAGCTCCTCAACCCCTTTCCAATACCGCTTGTTCGAATTTTCCATATAATCTTTTCTTATTCAGAATAATTTATTCAAATATTATTAATAGTGACATTTAGAACATTCTAGTCCTCCGATGTTTTTCACTTTCATTGGTTCTTTACTAGAAGCATTATGAATTTCAACAAGTTTGTCATAATAAGCATTACCTGCTGCATTCACATCAGTCTGACGGTGACAGTCAATACACCATCCCATAGTTAAAGAAGAACGTTGTTCTACTACTTCCATTTTCTGGATATCACCATGACAGTTAGAACAATCTAATCCTCCAACATTTGTATGCTGAGAGTGATTGAAATATGCTAAGTCTGGAAGATTATGTACACGAACCCATTTAATTGGTTCATTTTTTTCTATTGCAGTATAGATTTTTTGAATTTCTGGTGATTCTCTTTTGATTTCATTATGGCAGTTCATACAGATATTCGCTGAAGGAATATTTGCAGAGCGCGACATATAAACACCTGTATGGCAATAATTACAATTGATTTGATTGTCCCCTGCATGTAATTTATGAGAGAATTTAATAGGTTGCTCAGGAGCATATCCTTGGTGAATTCCAACTCCATAAGCCGCATCAATTGTTTCTTTCGTTCCAACGAACAAAACAATAATGATTAGCCAAGTTCTAGCTGTAGAATTTGCAGATAATTTCTTTAAATTTTCTGCACAAGTTGCTAGGAAAGAAGATTCCCCTTCCTTCGGTTCTTGTCCAGCTAATTTAGATAAGGTATTTACAATTGATAATAAAGCAATTAATACTAAAACCATAATTGCCAATAAACCAATTAATAAAATTTCTAAGGTACCACCAAGACCATTTCCTCCATCTCCACCACCTGCAGCAGCACTTGCTACTGGAGCGGCAGCGGCAGCAGCAGCATCAGCCTCATTTGCCTCATTAATGTAGGAAAGTATGCCTAAAATTTGATCCTCTGAGAAATTCGGATAGGCAGTCATTGCTGCTTTATTGAATTTGTTATAAAGATCGTTGGCATATTTATCGCCTGATGCAATAACTTTCTGCGGATTATGTACCCAATTCACAATCCAATCCAAGTCTCTTCTTTCGGTAATTCCCTTTAATCCAGGACCTACTAGAACCTCGTCGTTGTAGTTGTGACAGGCCGCACAGTTATTTTTAAATAGATTTTCGCCTTCAGCAGAATCCTGTGCTGCTGCTTGGAACATAGATGTAATGGCGAATAAAATTGTTAAGACTAAACCTAAGTTTAGTTTGTTTTTGATTTTGCTAAATGAAAACATGTTATATTTCTTCACTTTAATTCAGTTCGCAAAACTACAATTGGATTTCCAAGGATGCAATTTATTTATTTAACTTTTTCATTTTTTTTTCTTTTTTGTATGATTATTTTGAAAAATTCTAAATAAATCCACCTAATATAGGATTTTTTTAAGTTGGAATTGTATATAAATATTAGGTAAAAAAAAAGCAGTGAAAAATCACTGCTTTTGAGGCTTCGAGCGGATTCGAACCGCTGTACAAGGTTTTGCAGACCTCTGCCTAGCCACTCGGCCACAAAGCCATTTTGTTTTGCAAAGATAATTAAAAAAATAATTTTTACTCTAAACCCATTAGGAATTTTTGAACTTTTTTAATTTTTCAATTTTTAACTCAACGTAAATATGGTGATTTCAGGAGGCATTCCTACTCTTCCTGGATATCCAAGATATCCATAACCACGGTTAACATAAAGTTGTTGATCCCCCTCTTTGTACAATCCAGCCCATTGTTTATAGATATATTGTGATGGAGACCAACGGTGGTCTCCTATTTTCACACCAAACTGACTACCATGGGTATGGCCTGCAAATGCTACTTGAATATCTTTGTACTTTTCCGTTACTTCTGCATTCCAATGAGAAGGGTCATGAGATAATAATAATTTTACGGATGCATCATCTGTTTTCTCATAAGCCTTTCCTAAATCTCCATACCAAGGAAATCTTCCTACTCCAATATTTTGCACTCCTAGGATGGCTAGTTTTTCTCCTCCTTCTGTGAAGATTCTATTTTCATCCATTAATAAATCAAAACCCATAATTTTATGAGCTTCCATTAAATCTTCTAAATTTTTTCTCTTTGCCTCTGGGGATTTCCATGCTACATAATCTCCATAATCATGATTTCCCAAAGTACTATATACTCCCAAGGGGGCTTTTAGTTTTCCAAATATTGGAATATAGTCTTTTACCTCATTTGCCTCATTATTCACCAGATCTCCTGTAAAAAATATCATATCAGGCTTTTGGTCTAATAACATTTCTACCCCTCCTTTTACGGCTGTTTTATTGAAAAATGAGCCTGAATGGATGTCTGATACCTGTGCAATACGCATCCCCTTAAATTCCTTTGGAAGGTTTGGTATTTTTAAATTTACTTTTTCTATTCTATAGTCATGCGCTCCAGATATAATCCCATAAGTAAAAGTAACTGCTGGGATAGCTCCTGCCCCTAATGCTAATTTCGAAATGAATTCGCTTCTTGAGATGCTCGTATCAATTTTTTGGTTAGGATTTAACATTTGTTTTGTTTGCAAACCTCCCCATCTAATTAATCTTGTTAGGTCTTCAATTAAAAGAAAAACTACCACAAACAATTTACTAAATACAGAAATCATCACAAAACCTTGCCATAAGACCTTGATGGAATCATTCCAGAAATTTAAAGGTAGAAATCTATAGGTTAATATTCCTCCCAATACGAAAAAGGAAGTTGACCAATAAATTGTATGAATAATTGTTCTATATTGA
>JBJOIA010000087.1:0-9863 GCA_046047395.1 Bacteroidota bacterium
TAACATATACCTTTTCACTATATCATTCAATTTATAAAAAAATTCCTTAATTTGCCCCGAATTTCTTAGTTTTAATTATATGATGTCCCAAGCCCAATCAATTTTGAAAAAATATTGGGGGTATGATCAATTTCGTCCCCTTCAAGAGGATATCATTTATTCAATTTTAGATAGCCAAGACACCTTAGCAATTTTACCCACTGGAGGAGGAAAATCGATTTGCTTTCAAGTTCCAGGAATGATATTCCCAGGATTGACCTTAGTAATTTCCCCACTTATCGCCTTAATGCAAGATCAAGTAGATCAACTTAAAAAAAGAGGAATTAAAGCGGTTGCCATTCACAGTGGTTTAAGCAATAGACAAATAGATATTTTACTAGACAATTGCATTTACGATGAAATAAAATTCTTATACATTTCTCCTGAGCGACTAAAGACTCCTTTATTTTTGGCCAGAGCAGAAAAAATGAATATTTCTCTTCTTGCAATTGATGAGGCCCATTGTATTTCTCAATGGGGATATGATTTTCGTCCCCCTTATCTCGAAATAAAAAAATTCAGAGAATCCTATCCGAAAATCCCTTGTATTGCCCTTACCGCCTCCGCAACTTTGGATGTTCAGGATGATATAAAGGAAAAATTAGGATTTAAATCAGATAAACATTTTCAAAAAAGTTTTATCAGAAAAAACCTTTCTTATTCTGTTTTATTCGAAGAAAATAAAGAGAAAAAAATATTAGAAATTTTAAGGAAGGTCCCAGGTTCCGGCATAATCTATGTAAGAAATCGAAAGAAATGTAAAGAAATCGCAGAATTCTTGCAATCCTACCAAATATCGGCTGATTATTATCATGCTGGAGTAGATTCAAAAACTCGGTCCGGAATCCAAAATAAATGGATAAACAATCAAATTCGTATTATCGTGGCAACAAATGCCTTCGGTATGGGAATCGATAAACCAGATGTAAGAATTGTTATTCATATTGACCTCCCAGATTCAATTGAAGCCTATTACCAAGAGGCTGGAAGAGCCGGCAGAGATGAGAAAAAAGCCTATGCTGCACTTTTACTTCAAAATCATGATTTAGAGGATTTAAAAACGAATTTTGAAAAGAATTTCCCTTCAAAAGAATCTATCCAAAGAACCTACCAAGCCATGGCAAATTTCCTTCAAATTCCAGAAGGAAGCGGCGAAAATGTAGACTATGATTTTAATTGGATTGAAATGTGTAAAAGATTCAATCTATCACCTCTCGACACCCATTTTTCTCTCAAAGCACTCGATCAAGAAGGTTTAATCGTTTTAAATGAACAAGGTTTAAATAATTCCTTGATCCAAGTAATAGTTTCCTCAACCGAATTATATGATTTTCAATTGAGAAATGAACGATATGAATCTTTCATTAAACTACTATTGCGCATATATGGAGGAAATATTTATAATGAATTTGTTCCTGTTTATGAAAATGAATTAGCCAAGTCCTATAAATCGAATCCAAATGAAATAATTAACTTATTGGAACTTCTAGAAAAATTTGAGATTATTCATTATCAAAAGTCTACGGGTTCACCTAGATTAACGCTGAGTCATCCACGAGCAAATGTAAATAATATCCCTTTCAATTGGCTAAATTATAAAGAAAGAAAAAAAAGAGAGGCAAAAAAAATAGAGGGAATTCTCCATTATTCTCAAACGAAAAATGTTTGTAGATCCAGACATCTCGCAATTTACTTTGGGGAAATAACCGATAATGAATGTGGAATTTGTGATGTTTGCAATAATAAAAAACCCCTTAATCCAGAAAAAAAACTGAATGAATTAAGGGATGATGAAATTATCCGTTTATGCTCTTTTTTGAAAAATGGCCCACTCAATATTGATAGCCTAGTGGCTTCCATGCAACCTTTAAGCGCAAAAGAAGTAATCAAAATAATTCAAAGAAGTCTAGACAAAGAGCTAATCCACTATATTGAACTTGAAACCTTGGCGCTTAATTCAGACTAAATTCAATTGAATTTTTCACCTTTTTTTTTAATAAAGCAATTTCCAATACTTCCTTAGCATTATCTACATAATGGAATTTCAAATCCTTTAAATACAAAGGTTCTATTTCTAAAATATCCTTTTGATTTTTCTGGGATAATATAATTTCTTTAATTCCTGCTCTTTTTGCGGCCAAAATCTTTTCTTTAATTCCTCCTACTGGCAAGACCTTCCCTCTTAAAGTGATTTCTCCTGTCATCGCTAATTTATCCCTTACCTGACGCTGTGTAAGTACAGAAGCAATGGAAGTTAGCATGGTAATTCCAGCTGAAGGACCATCTTTCGGTACCGCACCTGCTGGCACGTGAATATGCAAATTATATTTTTCAAATAATTTAAAATCAATTCCATAATCCTCATGATGCGCCTTTAAGAAGGTTAAAGCAGCCTGTGCAGACTCCTTCATCACATCTCCTAATTGTCCGGATAATACTAAATTTCCTTTTCCTTTAGACAATAAAGATTCAATGAAAAGGATATCTCCACCTACGGATGTCCACGCTAATCCAGTAACAATTCCAGCAATATCATTCTTTTCATATTCATCATTATGGAATATCGCAGGGCCTAAATATTCTTCCAGAATAGAAGGCTCAATGATAGCAGGAATATCTTCCTCCATGGCAATTTTTAGGGTAAATTTTCTAACCAATCGGGCAATTTCCTGCTCCAGTTTACGAACACCCGATTCGCGCGTATATTCTCCAATTAATTTCTGGAAGGTTTTATCCTTTATTTTTAAACCCTTCTCTTCTAAACCATGTTCTTTTATTTGCTTTGGAAACAAATGTTTTTTGGCAATCTGAACCTTTTCCTCCAATGTATAGCCACTTACTTCAATGATTTCCATACGATCCCTTAATGGGCCTGGTACGGTATCCAACGAATTTGCGGTAGCAATAAACATCACATTGGACAAATCATATTCTACATCTAGGTAATTATCCAAAAACGAATTATTTTGTTCAGGATCCAAAACCTCCAATAAAGCAGAAGAAGGATCTCCCCGATGACTATTTCCTAATTTATCAATTTCATCCAAAACAAAAACTGGATTATTTGAACCTGCTTTCTTTAAATTTTGAATAATTTTTCCAGGCATAGCCCCAATATAGGTCTTCCGATGCCCTCTAATTTCAGCCTCATCTTGTAAACCACCCAAAGCCATTCTTACATATTTCCTTCCTACCGCTTTAGCGATTGATTTTCCTAAAGAGGTTTTTCCTACCCCCGGAGGGCCTACTAAACAAAGAATGGGAGCCTTTAAATTTCCTTTGAATTTAATGACAGAAAGATATTCCAAAATGCGTTCTTTAACCTTTTCTAAACCGTTATGGTCAGCATCCAAGATTCTCTTCGCCTTGCGAATATCATAGGACTCCTTTGTTGATTCTCCCCAAGGAAGATCCAATAATAATTCTACAAAATTCAATTGAGAAGGATATTCCGGAGAAGCGGAATTCATTCGAGATAATTTATTTATTTCTTTATTGAAAAAATCCGAAACCTGGGCAGTCCATTTCTTTTTTGAAGCCCTAAGACGTAAGGTATCCATCTCCTGCTCAGGAGTCTCTTGTCCTAATTCCTCTTGTAAAACCTTAATTTGCTGTCTTAAATAATAATCTCTTTGTTGTTGATCAATATCACTACTAGCTTTAATCTGAATCTCCTTTTTCAATTCATGATGTTTCAATTCCTTTACCAATAATTGAAGTAATTTATTACATCTATCTAAAAGTCCGGGCGTAGCTAATATATTTTGTTTTTCATTTAAATCATTAATTAAATTAGATGATATAAAATGAAGATAGGTATTTAAATTAGAAAATGTTTCTATGGCAATAAAGACCTCACGAGGATGATCAGAGGCTAATTCAAGGATGTTTTTTGCAGTTTCCTTTACACTTGAAATCAAAGCATTGTCTTCCTTATTAAATTTTGAAGGAACCTCCTCATCCCAATATTTCACTGTGGAAATATAATAAGGCTCTAATTGCGTAAATTCTTCAATTTCAAAACGACGAATCCCCTGAACAATAATGGAAATATTTCCACCTGGCAACACGAACATTTTGATGATTTTTGCCACTGTACCAATATGATACATTTCCTCCGGATTCGGCTCAAGTTTGGAAGGGTTAATCACCGATACCACCCCCAATAATTTATTTCCCTTCTGAACCTTTTTAACCAATTTTATAGAACTCTGACGAGTAATTGTGATTGGAACCACCACACCCGGGAATAAAACCATGTTCTTAACCGGCAAAATTGATAGAGGATTAGATAAAGATTCAATATCGATATCTTCTGGCTCTGGTTGCATACCAACCTGCACTAATTCCATTTTTTCCATCCCAGATAATTGTCCTAGTAAGTCCTTCATATTACTCATAGCCTGAATATTTATCATGTTTTGTCTTTAATCATGCAAAATTGATGCCATAAAGACATTTTGTCAGAATTTCTATTTTAAAGTAGTTAGTTTGCTCGCCTTTTTAAAAATATACGAGCTCTTATTTTCTTTGAATTCCTTCTGAACAATGTTTATTTGATTATCAAATTCTTCCATCAACAAAGAATTTTCTAATTTTTTTCCTAATAAATCTTGGGAATAATTCCATTCGGCATAAACCCAAGTAACATCTGTTTGAACATCATAACCCAAATATTGGAATGGATGTTTTAATTTTCCAGATTCAATAAAGCCAAAATGCTTTGCAATATACGGAGGAATATAGGTATCTCCGTCATTATTATTATCAAGTTTAAGATTTTTTTTATGGAACTCACTTAAACCCTTCTCAAAATCGTCTGTAAACAATCGAATACTCAGTTCCCAAGAATTCGATCTAGGATTAAAATGTAATTCAGTTAAGGAAGTATGAAAAGGATGCACTTCCAGATTATTAGCCTGAAGTAACATCCCTGCCCATAAAATAAATGTTACTAGCATTTATTTGAAAAATACTTTGAATATATCATTTCCAAATGTGAATATCATTAATCCGATAAGAATTAACATCCCCACTTGTTGAGCTCTTTCTAATACTTTTTCTGAAACTGGCTTACCCGTAATAATTTCAACCAATAAAAACAAAGCATGTCCCCCATCTAATGCGGGTATTGGCAATAAATTCATAAAGGCCAAAGCCATAGATATCAAACCTGTCATTGCCCAAAATCTTGTCCAATCCCAATATCCTCCAAATAATTGGGCGATACCAACCGGACCACTCAAGGTTTTAGACGCTGCCACCTCTCCCTTAAATATTTTTCCGAAGGCCTTTACATTATCAATAATCACTCCAAAGGCTCTTTCAGTGCCAAGTGGAACCGCCTCCGCAAAGCTATAATCTACATGGGTTTCTTTAATTAAAGGCATCGGACCAAATCCTATCTTACCTTCTGCATTTACCACTAAATTCAAGGTATCCATTGTTCCTGCCCTCTCAATTACCAATTCTGCAGGCTGAGATTTATATTTTTTCAATACCTCCTGAATTTGATGATAAAAAACAGTAGACTCCCCATTAACCGAAAGAATTTTATCTCCTACTTTTAATCCTGCTTTATATGCCGGATAATTCTCTAAAAGGGCTGGATCCTCCACCGTCTCTGGGTCTGCCACTACTCCTACCTCATATTCAGTAATTGGCTCAATAAAACCTAAATCCTTATCAGATAATTTTTCAATAATATTTCCTGGAATATCCACGCGAATTTCTTGTCCATCTCTTAATACAGTATAATAAGAATTATCCCCTAATAAGACATCGGAAGAACGCAAATCTCCAAATTCTTGATAATCTTCTCCATTGACTTTTAAAATTCTATCCCCCGTTTCTAATCCGATCGCTTTTCCTACCTCTAGGGCTACAATTCCATTTTTATTCAATTCTTCTCTTGAAATGAAATTTTTTCCATTGCTATACGTAAGAGAAACAAAGATTACAATTCCCGTTACTATATTGAAGATAATTCCTCCTAGCATTACAATTAATCTTTGCCAAGCTGGTTTTGCCCTAAATTCCCAAGGTTCTGGCGTAGCAGATAATTTACTGGCATCCTGGTTTTCATCAATCATCCCAGAAATCGTCACATATCCCCCTAAAGGAAACCAACCTAATCCATATTCTGTATCTCCAATTTTTTTCTTGAACAAAGCAAAATTTAGTAAGCTAGGTATTGGAAAAAGGAAGTCGAAAAATAAATAAAATTTTTCCACTCGCATCTTAAACCATTTTGCAGTGATATAATGACCAAATTCATGAATTGTCACTAAAATAGACAATCCTAAAATCAACTGCGCGGCCATAATCAATCCTTCCATATAAAATTTAAAGTTTTGGTTAATTTAATTTTTGAATATATTCTTTTGCTATTTTTCTACTCTCTAAGTCGGAACTAATATAATCCTCTAATAATGGATTTTTAATAAAAGTTCCATTTTTCATACAAAATTCGTTTATTTTTGCGATATCTAAAAATTGAATTTCTTCTTTAAGAAAGGCCTCCACTGCAATCTCATTAGCGGCATTCAATAAACAAGCGGAATTTCCTCCTAATTCAAGGGATTTATAGGCCAAAGCCAAATTTCCAAAAACTGATTTATCGGGCTTTTCAAAAGTTAAGGTATTTATCGATTGAAAATCATATCTAGGAAAATCAGAATCGATTCTTTCTGGAAAGGCCAAAGCATATTGAATGGGTAATTTCATATCTGGTAATCCCATTTGTGCCTTAATAGATCCATCCTTAAATTGAACCATCGAATGGATAATCGACTGCGGATGAACTACCACATCTATCTCTTCAGCTTTTAAATTGAATAACCAAGCGGCTTCAATTACCTCCAAACCTTTGTTCATCAAACTAGCAGAATCAATGGTGATTTTTGCTCCCATCTCCCAATTCGGATGCTTCAAGGCCTGAGCTTTTGTTACTTTTCCTAATTGTTCCTTGCTATAGCCACGGAATGGCCCTCCCGAGGCCGTAAGAATTATTTTCTCCACCTCAGTTTCTTTCTCCCCTACCATACATTGAAATATTGCCGAATGCTCCGAATCTACAGGCAATAATTTTACCCCTTTTTCCTGAATCAAAGGCATAATCAAACCTCCTGCTACCACTAAGGTTTCCTTATTGGCTAATGCAATATCCTTACCTGCATTTATTGCTTTTATGGTTGGTAATAAGCCTGCATATCCCACTAAAGCAGTTAGAACAATATCTACATCTTCCCTTACTACTACTTGCTCCAAAGCCTCTTTCCCGGCAAAAACTTCAATATCCAAATCCGCTAAACTAGATTTTACTATTGAAAATTTTTCTTCATTAATTATCACTACAGCCTTTGGCAAAAATTCCTTTGCCTGAGCAATTAAAAGCTCCGAGGAATTCTGCGCAGTAATTACAGAGATTTCAAATTTATCAGAATGATTTCTAACAACCTCCAAGGCTTGCGTCCCGATTGACCCAGTGGATCCTAAAATGGCAATTCGTTTCCTCATTAAAAAGGTAAATAGTTAATTATTTCATTGATAAAATGGATCCAAACATAGGGATAAAGTATGCTCACAAATAACCAACCAAATAAGGCACCATATAAATGGGCTGAATGATTGATAAAATCTCTCCCCCTCTTTTCCATCGCATACGAATACCATACAAATAAAATAGCATATAAAATCCCAGGTATCCCAATCAATCCGAAGATATAAATTTTTTCTGTCGGATAAAATAATATCATACCAAATACAACGGCTGAAACTGCACCCGAAGCTCCCAATGAATTATAATGATGATTATTTTTATGTTTAATATAGGTTGGAATATCCGCTACAAGTATTCCTAAAATATAAAATACGAAATACAATACCTTTCCAGAGCTCCCAAATATATTTTCAAACGTTTGTTCCAAATACATGCCAAAAAAGAACAAAGTGAACATATTGAATAGCAAATGGGTAAAATCAGCATGAATGAATCCCGAGGTTAAAAACCTGTAATACTGCTTGCGGTGACGAATCATATAGGGATTCATCGTCCAATTCATTAATATCTTTTCATTATTCCATGCCAATAATGTAAGACCTACTGAAATAATTATTAATATAAAATTGATTGAATTTAAATTCATAGTTTATTTTTCTCTATTCAAGATACTATTTAAAAAGCTTATCAATTCATTTTCTTTGGAAGCGGGTAAATTTAATTGAGGAATGGCATTAATTCCTTTTGAAAAATAAGTTTGCATCAGCTCTTCGGTTTCTTCTTTTATGCCCAAACGATTATAAATCGCCGTAACAGCAGCCACCTTTTCCTCCGAATTAAACTCTTCCTTATTCAACCACGAATTTAATTCCTCCGCCGTCTCCCCCTCTGCCAACTCCAAGGCTCTAATCAATAAATAGGTTTTTTTATTCGAAATAATATCTCCGCCTACCTGCTTTCCAAATTTTTCAGGATCCCCGTAAACATCCAATAAATCATCTTTAATCTGAAATCCTAAACCAATATTCTCCCCAATTTCATATAGTAAATCTGAAAGAGATTTTTCCACCTTGGCCAAAATTCCCCCCATTTCCATAGAAAAACCTACCAATACAGAGGTTTTTAGACGAATCATCTCCAAATATTCTTTTGGCTCAACAACCGCTATCGTTTCAAAATTCATATCGAATTGCTGCCCCTCACAGACCTCAGCAGCAATTTTATTAAACCTTTTTACTAAATATTGAAATTCATTAATTCCTAAAAAATCAATATCATTCAAATAATCATATGCCTTTACCAACATCACATCCCCTGATAATATCGCAATATTATCATTCCATTTTTCATGCACCGTCATCATCCCCCTTCTCACGGGCGCTTTATCCATGATATCATCGTGCATCAAGGTAAAATTATGGAATACCTCAATTGCCAAGGCAGGACGAACCGCCTTTTCCCAATCTTCCTTGAATAAAGAATAAGATAAAAGAGCTAAATAAGGACGCATTCTTTTCCCTCCCAAACTCATTAAATAATGAATTGGCTCATATAATTCAATAGGATTATTAAATTCTTGAAGACTTTGAACTTCCTTTTCGATTGCGGCTGAAAATGCTTTATTCATAATTAACGATCTACTTCTCCCATTACTAAATCCATTGAACCAATTACTGCCACAAAATCGGCAATATACAAGCCTTTAGAAATTTCTGGAATTATATGTAAGTGATGGAACGAACATGCACGCGCTTTTATTCTCTCCGGAATATCTGATTTCCCATTGGAACGAATAAAAAATCCAAGCTCTCCTTTCGGATTCTCAGCACGTGAATAAATATCCATTGCTTTGGGACGAATTTTTTTAGGTACAAATTCTTGAGGATCAAACTCTTTTGTTCTCTTATGTTCTTTAACTAATTTCTCTAGGCATTGTTCAATAATTCCAATGGATTCTTCGCATTCCAAAATACGAACATGGTTTCTGTCCCAACAATCCCCGGTTGTTCCCACTAAACCCTTACCTACGGGTATATTAAATTCTAATTCTGGATAGACAGAATATCCATCCACTTTTCTTAAGTCATAAGCTAAACCTGAACCCCTCAGCACCGGACCTGTAGCTCCATAATTTATGGCTAAATCTAAATCCAATACCCCAATATTGGCCGTTCTCTTGATAAAAATCGGATTCTCTTGAACCAAAATTTTTACTTCTGAAATGGTTTCTTTTAGAATAGGCATCAATTCCTTTACCCGATCTTCAAAACCAATGGGAAGATCATAAAATAAGCCTCCTACCCAAATATAATTATACAACATC
>JBJOIA010000088.1:0-3543 GCA_046047395.1 Bacteroidota bacterium
AGTGGCACCTAAAATAATTTTATTAATTTTATTAGATTTTTTTATTCTATGAATATCATACCCTAGTCCAACCCTAAACTTAGTTTCACTTAAATTATTAATAAAATCTAATTCCTCTTTATAAGTAATTTTGATATTTGGTTTTTTTTCTAGAACATATTTGACTTTAAATTTTTTCTCCTTTCTAAAAAGATAGCTATCATCTGTTATATTTTTATCTAAATTTAATAAATGTAATTTTAATAATTTTCTTCTATTAAACGCTTGAGGTGTTTTAACAATCTTAATTTTTTCTCTATTTATATTTTTTTTATTTAAAATGAGGGTTTCTGTGCACTTAGAGTAAGGAATTATGGCGTCAAATTTATTTTTTTTTAATAAGTCTATAATTTTAAAAAAAACTGAATTATCTAATATCGGTCTTGCTGCATCATGGATTATTACATATCTATTATTAAACTTTGTATGAACCAGTGCATTATTTACACTCATAGACCTAGTTCTACCTCCTTTAAGGACTTCTAAATCTTTAAAAATATCTAATTTTGGTAATTTTATGCTTCGTATTACTAAGGTAATTTTTTTGAAACCAATATCTTTTAAATGATAAATATTGTGTTCTAAAAGCGTTTTATCTTTATAGTATGTAAGTACTTTATTTTTTTTTGATGAAAATCTGTTACTACTACCAGCTGCTAGTAATATTACCTGAATATTATTGATTATAAATGTCAAATTATTTTAATAAAATTACTGCCACAACTCTTCTTTTAATATTTATAACTCTTTTTTCTTTAACTGTATATTCACTAATTTCATCTAATGAAATTGTAAGAGATGCAGAATTAATTCAATATTTATTTATCGCAGATTTAATTTATCTATTAATTTTGATTTTATATTTGGTAATTTTTTTAATTAATTATATTAAATATAAAAAAAGATCTGTAATTGGATTAAGGCTTTTTAATAAATTCTTTCTATTCTTTGGTTTATTTTCAATCCTACCCAGTGGTTTAATTCTTATTTCATCTGCTATTTTTTTTAATATAGAGGTTAGTACTTGGCTTGGTCCAGCATTTAAATCTACAGTTGATAATTCATATCAACTTGCCAAAAAATACATTGATCAAACAGAACAAGATTTAATTACCGATTCTAAATTTATAAAAAATTATGTACTAGCAAAAAAGTTAATTGATAGAAATATTTTACAAAGATTTGATATATCAACTGTATACAATTTAGTAAATGATGAAACATTTATAGAACACATTGAAGATCAATCTCAAATTTTCTTGAAAAAAGAGAATTTAGATATTGGATTAAAAAACACTAATGATGAAATAACAATATACTTTTCTAATAATCAGTTATTTTCAAAAGTGAATATAATGGAAAATAATAGTTTATTGTTATTGAAAAATATTGATTTAGAGACACTTAATTATTACCAAAACATAATTAAGTCTTATAATGCCTTTAATAGTATTAACGATAATAAGAAAAATATTCAAATTACTTTCTTTACAATATATTTAGTTCTCTCAACTTCCTTAATTGTTATATTTATTATCATTGGAACCAATTTTAGTTTTAAACTAGCAAAGCCAATCAGGGATCTAAATTCTTCAATTATTCAATTAAAAAGGGGCACATATAAACCAATCAGTTTAAATATTGATGAAAATAAAGATGATATCACTCTGTTAACAAAATCTTTTGTCGATATGAGCAAAACCATTATTAATCAAAAAATAGATCTAGAGCAAACAAATCAGACTATTAATGATCAATTGGGTTTTATTAAAAATATCATAGAAAACTCTCCCTATGGAATTTTTGTTATAAAAAATAAGCAATTAATTTTTAAAAATAATTCATCAGATGCATTAAAATCTGAGACTAAATCCTCTTATATCAATTTTATTGAAGAATTATCGAAAAATTTTGATAATCCTCTTGATTGTTTTAACAAGTCTTATGAATTGAATATTAATATTAATTTTCAAAATAAAAAATTTATCTTTTTTGTAAAATCAATCTTAGTTGATCGGAACACATTTTTTGAGCAAATTATAATATTTAATGATTATACAGATATTATTTCAATGGAAAAAAATAATGCAATAGCTGATCTGGCTAGAAAAATCTCTCATGAAATAAAAAATCCTTTAACGCCAATGTTATTATCAAGTGAATTTATTGAAAACCAAACTCAAGATAGTGATATTAAAAATTCAATTCTATCTATTAAAAGACAAATATTTTTAATTCAAAATTTAGTTAATGAATTTTCTTCTTTTGCTAGATTGCCAAAAGCAAATAATGTAAATCTAAATTTTTCAGATATTATCCATGTATATATTGATGAATATAAAAGAAATTATAAAAATATAAATTTTATTTCTAAAATTGGTGAAAATATCAATATTAACTTTGATCAATCTTATATTGATATAATTCTTAACAATTTATTTAAAAATTCTATAGAGGCATTAAACAATACTTCAAGTCCTAGAATTGAACTATCCCTAAACCATAATAATAAAAATGAAATTATATTTAAATTTTTTGATAATGGTCCTGGCTATACAGGTAATGTTGATGATTTATTAAATCCATATTTTTCAACTAAGAATTCTTCTGGTTTAGGGCTTTCGTTGATAAATAAAATAGTTAATGACTGTGGCCTAAAGATGGAAATATTGACTAATGAATACTCCGGTTTTACAGTTCAAATTTTATTTTAATGCCAAAAATTTTAATAATAGATGATGAAATTGAAATTTGTAAGCAAGTATCTTTAATACTTTCAAAAAATTCATACGAATGTGATTACGTTACTTCTTATGAGGATCTAAAAGTATTTTTAGATAAAAAAATTCACTTTGATATTACCTTAGTTGATTTATGGTTAAAAAATAGCTCTAAGCAAGGATTAGATATAATTACTGAATTAAATAAAAAATATAAAAATCTATTAATCATTTCTTTCAGCGGTCATGCCAACATTGATAATGCTATTGAATCGGTTAAGGCTGGAGCCAATGATTTTATTGAAAAACCTTTTGAGACAAAAAAACTACTACATATTATTCAAAAAAATATATTAGAGCTTCAAAACAAAATATCCTTAGAAAATTATAGACATAAAATTTCCTTTCATTCTAAAATTAGCAATATAGGCGACAGCGAAGAAGTATTAAATATAATCAAAAAAAGTGAGAAAATATCAGTAAATGATACAGTTCTTATTGCAGGGCCTAGTGGAATAGGAAAGAATTATTTAGCCAATTTAATTCACATGAGGTTATCAAATAGCAATCCTGATACTTTTGTTAATTTATCGGAAGCTATAATTAATGAAGCCGATTTATTAAAAATAAATTCACTTCAAAATTATTTTACAATTTATATAAATGATTATGAAAAGTTTAATCAAATTGAGCTCTTGAATTATATTAATTTGATAAATAGTAAAAAAATAAATGCCTCTATTATATTAGATACTAAAAAAATTGATAACAATGACCCGTATAC
>JBJOIA010000089.1:0-6944 GCA_046047395.1 Bacteroidota bacterium
CATTCAATTCCATAATTATAAGTTTCCTGATAGGAAAATTGAATTTATGTTTTCAATTTTACTTCAGAAAAGAAAAGAAGAGAGAGATGAAAAAATTTAACCTAATCCTATGTCTTTTGGGGGTCAGTTTTATGACATTTCCCCAAATAAAAATTGGCACTGATGCTACGCCAGCTCACCCCAATTCAATATTTGAAGTTCAGAGTGATTCTTTGGGAATCATGTTGCCCAAATTATTGGAAAAAAATTTACCGATTATTGAAAATTCGAAAGGATTGTTTGGAATGAATCATGCCACTGGAAAATTAATTTATTTTTCCAATTCCGGTTGGGAACAAGTTCTTTCTGGGGGGCTTAATGGGAACCTTTTTTTAGGAGATAGTGCAGGTTATAACCTCACTACAGGAACAAATAATATAATTATTGGGAAAAAAGCGCATATATACAAGCCTGGTAATTCAAATCAATTGACAATTGGGAATATTATTTACGGAACGGGTCTTTCAGACAATGGAACAAGTATTGGGAATGGTTCAATAGGAATAGGTTTAAATAATCCTGTTTCAAAACTTCATGTAAAAGGAACAATTACTACTGAAAAACTTAATATTACCACAGGTTCAAATGCCGGAATCGGATTTGTAGAAATGGTAAATGGAGAGTGTGACGTAGGGAATAATCGAATTACTAATAATTCTTTGATATTATTGAGTCCGCAAGCATCATTTAATGGAAATATTTATATTCATTCTAAAACCTCTGGAATTGGTTTTAGAATACAAAGTTCAAATGTATCTGATAATGGAATTATTGGATATGTTATTATTAATTAAGGTTTTATAGTCAATAAAAAAGGAGTCTTTTGGACTCCTTTTTTTTAGTAAAATAAGGCTTAAAGATTCTGTTTCTTTAATTCACTTACAGCGAAATCTACCGCTCTAGCAGTAAGAGCCATATAAGTAAGTGATGGGTTAACACAAGATGCAGAAGTCATAGCTGCACCATCTGTAACAAATACGTTTTTAACACCATGAACTTGGTTATTACCATTCAAGACGGAAGTCTTAGGGTCTCTTCCCATACGAGCAGTTCCCATTTCGTGGATTCCTAATCCAATATGTGCATTTTTATTATCATACGTAGAAACATTCTTGAATCCTGCTGCCTCTAGCATTTCTGCTGCATCATTCATCATATCTTTACGCATAGCAATTTCATTGTCTTTGTATTCAGATTCAAAAGATAATACTGGTAAACCCCATTTATCTTTTTGATCACTTAAAGTGAAACGGTTATTAGGATCTGGAATGATTTCACCAAAGCCACCGAAGCTAATTCTCCATGGTCCTGGTTTAGTTAATTCTTCTTTTAATCCTGCACCAAATCCATCCATACCATTTCCTCTTCCCCATCCTTCACGGCTTGCTCCACCTTGGTAACCAAATCCTCTTACATAATCACGTTTATCCTTACCCCAGTTTCTAAAACGAGGAATATATAAACCATTTGGTCTATTTCCATGATAGTAATCTTCCTCAAAACCCTCAACCATTGCTGAAGCACCCACGTTTAGGTGGTGATCCATCAGGTTTCTTCCCAATTGGTCAGAATCATTCCCCATACCATTCGGGAATCTATCCGATTTTGAATTCATTAATATAGAGGTAGATCCAATAGCTCCCGCATTTACAAAAATAATCTTTGCAAAATACTCAGTAGTTTCCAAAGTATTTTGGTCAATTACTCTTACACCAGTTGCTTTTTCAGTTTCTTTATCATACATGATTTCAGCCACAATTGCATTGTGAACTAAAGTTAGATTTCCTGTTGCCATTGCACATGGTAAAGTAGCTGATAAAGAGGAGAAATAAGCCCCAAACGGACATCCTCTCATACATTTATTTCTAAACTGACATTGTCCTCTTCCTAAATTTGTATGAGTAGCAGTAGGAGAAGTTAAATGAGCTACACGACCAATAGTAACTGGTCTACCCATTTTATCTTTCATTTGATTTTTGAAATGCTTCTCAGGTGCAGTCATGGTCATTGGATCTAAAAATTCTCCATCAGGAAGAACATCCAAACCTTCTTTCATACCAGAAATACCAGCAAATTTTTCAACATAAGAATACCAAGGAGCTAAATCCTCATAGCGAATTGGCCAATCTACACCAATTCCTTCCTTTGCATTTGCTTCAAAATCTGCTTTATTCCAACGATAAGATTGGCGACCCCATAATAAAGATTTTCCTCCAGTATGGTAGGCTCTAATCCAATCAAACCCTCCTTTTTTCTCGATATATGGATTTTCGCTATCATTTTCAAATAAATAACGATGCTCCTCATTTACGGTATAACCAGTTCTAATTCCTGCCCAATATTCTTCAGCTGCCATAGTTGTTGGTCTACCTCTGTGCAAGAAATCCCATGGATTTTTAAATGCGGTTTCATACCCCTCCACGTGTTTAATCTCACGTCCCCTTTCTAATACCACGGTTTTTAATCCTTTTTCTGCTAATTCTTTTGCAGCCCAACCTCCAGAAATACCTGATCCAATTACAATTGCATCATATTGATTGGCACTGTTTGTATTTATATTACTCATTGTTATTCGATTTTAAAGATTAATACTGATAAGCTTTTTGTCCTGGTTCCAACTTCGTTGCTTCAAATACTCCTGGAGTTGGCTCATATACGAATGAATTATTGATTCCTTCTTCTGAAGTAAAATAACCAAACAAGGTTAATTCTTTCATCAATCTCCAGAAGGGAACACCTGCATCTCCTTCAAGGACATCCTTACTTACATTATCACCAACTAATTCTTTGGAAGAATTGAATTTTTCCATCAAAACTTTGGTGTCAATCTCTAATTGTTTCAAATATTCAACTTGTTCTTCATTAGATTTTTCTAAAAACGCATCAGCTTCAACCTTTTTTAGCCCTTTTTCGAAACTTTTTTGGTCGGCTAGTAAATAGCAATCATTAATCATCATCTCAATGAATGCAGGAACTCCTGCATCTATTGCTCCGGGTGTAGTAGTTTTCGGAATAATGTGCTCAGAAATGGCGGAAATAATATTACTTTGGGTTTCTGAAAAAGCCAAAGTAATGGATTTTAAAGGCTTGTCAGAGCCAGTAGAACAACCTTGTAAGGCTAAAATAGTAGGTGCGGTAATCGCTCCCCCTAACATCAAGGCAATTCTTGAAACTGCATCTCTTCTTTTCATGATATTATTTATTTATTTGTGTAATATTTTTTACTTTTAAGGCGACCACAAATCTAAGGTTTAACTGCTAAAAATTAAAATATTTTTAGTAAAATTGTTGCAATTCTTAGAAATGTACAAAAACTAATTTTTAATTCAATTCCATACTATGAAAAAGCTTTTCCTTTTGATTCTCGTAATCTTCTTTCAGTCAACACTTTACTCCCAAATCCTTGAGAGAAAAATTGTTCTAAATAACCCTAATATAGATTATAAACATCTTGAATTAATACATGAAACGATTAAGCCATATATTGATAATCATTGGGAGGCAGGTATCGTAACCTTGGTGGTAAAGGATAACCAAATTGTTCATTATGAAGGTCATGGTTATTCCGATAGAGATTCAAAGACGCCAATGAAACCGGATGCTATTTTTAGAATTATGAGCCAGACCAAAGCTATAACCTCTTTGGCGGCAATGCAATTATTGGAACAGGGTAAGTTTCAACTTGACCAAAATATCTCTGATTTCATCCCTGAATTCAAAAATCCTAAGGTAGTAGCAAGTTTTAATCCGACTGATACCACCTATACAACAGTACCCGCTAAAAGAGAAATTACCTTTAGAGATTTATTAACTCATTCCTCTGGAATAGATTATGCAGGAATAGGCTCGCCTACTATGAGAGCCATATATCAAAAGGCCAATGTTCCCTCCGGACTAGGAATTTTTAAATTTACTTTATTGGATAAAATTAAAGAATTAGGAAAACTTCCTTTAATTCATCAACCTGGGGAAAAATTTACCTATGGATTAAATACGGATGTTTTAGGTTGTTTAGTGGAGGTTATTTCTGGAGAAACCTTGGAAGAATATTTTCATCGTCATATTTTTGAGCCATTAGGGATGAAAGATTCTTATTTTAATCTTCCTGAAGAAAAAGGCTCTAGACTACCTACTGTTTATACCGAAAATGAAAAAGGAGAAATGATCGTTTGGTCTCCAACTTTTAGAGGAATAGATCCTGCTTATCCATTATTAAAAAAATCATTCTTCAGCGGGGGAGCTGGTATGGTAGCAACAGCTCATGATTATGCCATTTTCTTACAAATGCTATTAAACGAAGGAAAATATAATGGAAAACAAATTATTTCAAGAAAGACTGCCCAATTGATGTTGAGCCCTCAAACCGAACCAGGTGAATTAAGAGAGAATCCTTTTGCATTAGGTTTTGAAATAACTTCCCCAAAATCTGCAAACAGAGGAATGCGTAGTGAAGGCTCATTTGCTTGGGGAGGATACTATGGAACTACCTATTGGGCTGATCCAAAAGAAAATTTAATCGTTTTATTGATGTCTCAACATACCCCAAAATCCCATTATGATTTGTTTGGGAAATTGGAAAATATAATATATTCATCCTTAAAATAAAGTTTTTATTTACCTTTGATAAATGAAAAATGCGGTTGTCACAATTTGTTCTGTTAATTATTTAGCCCATGCTAAAATATTAGCCGAATCAATTAGAAAATTTAATCCAGATTACCGCATTTTTTTAGGTTTATTGGATAGGATTGATCAATACGAAATAGATGATACCTTCTTAGAATCATTTACTTTGATTGAAATTCATCAATTAGCAATTCCAGATTTTAAAAATCTTATTCACCAAGGTTCTCTTTCTGATTTAAATAATAGGATTAAACCATATTTATTTAAATTCATTTATGATACATTTCCAGAAATTCTCGATTTACATTATTTCGATCCAGATATTCAAGTTTTTGGAGAGTTTACCATTTTTAAGGAAGCCTTAAGTCAAAAAGATATAATCTTCATTCCTCATTATGTTTCTCCTTATGAGGATGCTGAGTATTATCACCCTAATATCCTTGATATTGAAAATAAAGGTTTTTATAATTCTGGTTATATCGGAACGAAAAATTCCACTATTACTCAAGATTTCCTTAAAGATTGGATAGATAATCCTGAAAATTATCGTCGACTTAATCAAATTCCAGATAAATTTAAAGACTATTGCTTTGAATGTAAATCCTTAGGCGCTAATATGGCCTATTGGAATTTACATGAAAGAAAATTAAAAGAAGAAAAAGGAAAATTTATTGTGAATGATCAGTTCCCTTTACTTTTCTATCATTTTTCAGGATATGACTTAAAAATACCTTATTCAATTTCTAAAAATCAAAATAGATATGAATTTACAGACCGCCATGATTTGGCTTCTCTATTTGATTTATATGCAAAATCCTTAAAAGAAAATGGAGTAGAAAGATTTAAAAATTATTTTACTTATTATAAAATATTAGATGATTCAACTAGTTTGAATTTCATTCAAAAATTGAAAAAATCTATACATAGCTTTTTATTTAATAAAAAAAAATGAATTATTTCTAGGGCTAGATTTTTAATATTGAAAAAATTATCTAATTTTGCCTTCCCAAACACGGTGAAGTAGCTCAGTTGGTAGAGCATCGGACTGAAAATCCGTGTGTCGGCGGTTCGAGTCCGCCCTTTACCACAAAACCCTAGCAGCAATGCTAGGGTTTTTGTTTTTAACTGGATGAATTTATTCTAAAAACTTAGTACGATAGACATATTTCCATTAATTCCATCAGAAGGCCAAATACCCGGACCAGGATAAAAAGCAGGCCTTTTGGTGAAGTATTGTTTGTTTAATAAATTATTTATAGCTCCTCTTATTTGAATATTTTCCGAATATCGATAGGTTAAATTAAAGTCAATTACTGTATAAGCTGGTACAATACCTACAGTTCCTGCCTCATTAGGAATTTCAGTATTCAAGGCATCTGCATAGTTTTTGCCTGTATATGAAAATAATAAGGTGGAACTTAATTTTTCATACTGGAGACTAATACCATTTCTTGAAATTACAGTTGGAACAGATTCAATTTTATTTCCTTTAATAGACTTATTTTGCTCGCCAACTTTTATCTCTCCTGAGGTATAACGACCATCCATAATTGAACTAGAGGTAAATAATGAAATTTGTGCTTTATTATTCAATGCCCATGTTCCTTCTAAATATATTTCTAATCCTTTATTCAAGGAATTTCCAACATTAGTGCGATATCCATAATATTGGTTATTTTCATCTAATAAGGATATTATCCCAAAACGATTCTGATAATTCAATAGAAAACCAGTTATATCCCATTTTAAATTAGAAGTGCTCCCCCTAAATCCTAATTCTGCATTATAACCATAAGCATCTTTTAAATTTGGATCCACTTTCTCATAAGAATTTGCAGGGACAATATCTTTAAAGACATTTGGCCGATAAGCCTGCGAGAATCCTGCATATAATTCATTTTTTTCTTTTGTTTTATAGGAAAAACTTGTTCCAAATAATGGAAATTTATGGTTCATAAGAACAGGGGTCGCTTGATTATCAGGTAAATAATCTACAAATCCTGTCATTTTACTTTGTCCTTCCTCTAATCTTGCTCCAATATTCCAACTAAAATTCTGACTTAATTTTAAATTATTTTCTAAAAATAAAGCAAGATTATTCGTTTTAAAATGCATGTCCTTTCCCCAATAAGGCCTTATTAGACTTAAATCATAATCTATTCCAGTAGTACCTACTCCGTTTTGGGTTCTATGTAAATCATTATTCATTATTTGAGCACCTGCAATTAAGGTAGATGGGTTTTTACCGATGGAATAATTATGTTGAATTCTTATTTCAT
>JBJOIA010000090.1:0-2631 GCA_046047395.1 Bacteroidota bacterium
TTAATGCTTATTATCCCTGCGCTGTTGTCGTATATACCACAATAATTTAAAGCTGAGTAAATTGAAACTACTTTTCCATCATATAACTTCTCGAATCCGTGGTCAAGTACATCATGACTCCTAATCATATATTCAATCTTATTGTTCTTCATAAATTCTCCTATTAAATTTTCATTGAAATATCTTTTCCTCAAGTTTGTTGTTATGTTATTTCCACTATATTCACTCTTGAATTCTTCAGGAACTGACCAAAGAATATCAAGGATAATCTGACTTTCATTAATTGAGTAAGGCTTTTTGATTGACATAATATCCTCAAGTGATTTTAAATTTTCGCCTATGCCTGAATGTACACAAAAAATTTTATTTTCTATCAACGCAGCTAAAGGAAGATAATTAAATAAATCGCAAATTGCTTGAAAAACTGAATTAGGATCTTCTATGTTTTCTTTAAACTTTTCCTTGCATTCTTCGCCTAATCCATAAATTTTCGCTATTTCAATGTCTTCGGTACTACCCCGTAAAATGTGAAATTGCAAAGGATGTTTAAGCTTGTTTAATTAATTATTTAATTAGATATTTTACCTTTAATGCTAATAACAAACATAAAACTTCAATTGAAAAACCTCCGCGGTTGAGGAAGTTCCCTAGGAAAAGATATTCAAAAGAATCAATATCACCTCGATGTTCACTTGGTCTCCCGAAGATATTGAAGAATCTTATTAAATCATTATACTGTCCGTGAATTGAACCAAAGATTTTTATTGGATATTGAAGATTTATCAAACATGGAATACTTTCAAATAAAATTTTTGCTTGGGTAATTAAGCGAAGGATGTAATCTTTATTGAGTATAATCGGTCTATCGTTTTTTTCCAAAGGAATAAATTTCTCAGGTAAAGGCAAAAGCTCTAAAAATTCCTTTACTAAATTCTCATCGTAAATATACTTTGTTTTTTGGTTCTTATTTTCTAAGATTTTTTTTCCTTCTTCAGGTAACTTCGCGATTGATAAAGTTCTGACATTATTCGCGAAGTCATTGTTATTATCAATGTTCGATATAACAGCCCTGTGATTTAACGTAAAAACATTTTTATTTTCTCCTGTTCCTTTATTTGTTATTTGCGTTTGTCTGTTTTTCTTCTGCCTTTGGAGAAGTAAAATCATTGAAATGTGGTCATTTAGTTCGTTCTTTAAGGTCTCATCCTTAGAAAACAAGTCAACAATGTTGATACGATATAAATTAGGATTGATTAAGCTATTGTTATCTCCATCGAATCCGCCGTAGATGAATAGATAAACTTCATATTTATCCTCGCTTATTATATTATTGTATATCCAAATGCTATGACGAAATAAGTTTATGTTTCCAAAGCGATACCATTTAAACTTATTCATTGAGAAAACATCGAAAGTAGCAGATTCTTTTCCACCTGCTCTCCCCCCGACAACAAAAAGAAAAGGCCCGAAAAACGCTGAGCATTGTTGATGCCTTCCGATAGGAGTAACTGAATTATCAGTAGCCATCTTAGAAAAATCAGTCCATTCCCAATTATTATTTGAGTCCTTTTTAATACCCATTACATCACATAAAGAATTATTTGCTTTATCTCTTCCTCCAAATATAATCATCATTTCGCTATTTCCTGCGACTTTGAATAAATTCGCTGAATGATAAACACGACCAACAGGACTTGGGGTATTTATATTCACTCTTTCCCATTTAAAAGGAGTCTTATCAGTAGACATAATCCAAATATCATTAAGTATTTCTGAATCACCACTGCCTCCGAAAAGAATTAAAATCGGCATTATGTAAACCATGGTGTGTCCATATCGTAATCCAGGTGTTTTTCCTTCAATAGGAACTTTCATCCAACTTGCTTCTTCATTGTTTTTTATGTCAAGAAACCATAAATCTTCAGAAGCGTATTTACCATCTTATTTTAATATTTTATTTACTTCCTATTGAACCTCCATAAACTAAAAGCTGATTTTCTCTTACAGTTGCTGAGGCATGTGCTGCTCTCGCATGTGGAAGTAAACTGTTCGTTCCAGCTTTAATTTAAAATTATATAACATACGTTCAAGTTTCTTCCATGAATTGATTGTCATGTTATATAAATACAAATCAGCAGTCATGGTGTAATTACCAGGACTACTTATTGCTCCTCCGAAAATTATGATAGTTGTTTTGCTTACTAAATTAACAGTGTGTCCAAATCTTGGTGGGGGCGGGTTTGAAGGAGTTACAATTTCCGCATTTTTTTTAATAAAAAGCTCAGCCTTTTTTTCCATATTTATTAAATAAAATAAAACAAACAAAAATTTAATAATTATTAAACTAATAAAATAATCAAAGAAAGCTATTTATTCTTATTGTCATTTTTTACAGTAAAAGTATCTTCATAATTCTTCATAAAAAGCGCAGTAAAAATTTTTTTTAAAATCAAAAACACCCAATATAAATGTAAAATATAAAGAAAGCCAAGGAAGCCCAAAAGGTTTTTATTAACCCAATTAAAATGAGTTGATAAACCTTTATAAGTATCGACAAGCAAATCCCCGAAAACAAATATCCTAGTATATAAGTAACATATCAGCAAAACAATTCCGCTTGAAACTTTAATT
>JBJOIA010000091.1:0-9225 GCA_046047395.1 Bacteroidota bacterium
CTTATACTGCTTGGTATAATATGGGTATCGCCTATTCGAAAATGAAAAAATATGATGAGGCAATTGAGTCCTATCAGTATTCTATCGATATTGAACCAACCTTTGGTTCGGCATATTATAATCTTGGGAATGCCTATATGAATTTGCTTCAATACGAGGCAGCCGAAGAGGCCTATAAGAATTGTTTACGCTATGAGGATGCAAATCCCATGAATTATTGCAGCCTGGCTTCTTGTTATGAGAAATTAAATAATCTGGATAAGGCCATTCAATACTATCGGGATGCTCTTAAAATTGATCCATTATGGGACGAGGCATATTATGGAATTGCCTATTGCTTGGCAGATAAAGAATTTTGGTTCGAAGCTTCCCATTATATGAAAAAAGCGATAAAACTGAACCCAGATTGTGCTATTTACTACACTGGTTTAGGGGATATTGAAGCCTTTTTAAATAATTATGCATCAGCTGATGAGGCCTACCAGACATCCATTGAATTAGATCCTTTTATGGTTATTTCTTGGGTGAAATGGGCGGAAATGCATTACGAGCAAAATTCATTTGAAAGAGCTTCAGAAATTATGCTTTCTGCAATTGATGATAATTTGGAAGAAGCTGAATTATATTACAGAGCAGCCATTTTTCTTATAAAGGCCGGACAATTTAAAGAGGCTTTCCATTACCTTGAATCCGCTTTAATGCTAGATTATGATCAACATGAAATCATCTACCATTATTTTCCAGACGTCAATACCCAAAAACAAATTTTTAAATTGATTCAACAATATAAGAAATAACTCGTAATTCGTAGTTCGTAGTTCGTAGTTCGTAGTTCGTAACTCGTAGTTCGTAATTCGTAGTTCGTAGTTCGTAGTTCGTAGTTCGTAATTCGTAGTTCGTAATTCGTAATTCGTAGTTCGTAATTCGTAGTTCGTAGTTCAAAAAATATGATATATTCCGTGGTAGATATGGGGACCAATACATTTCAATTATTGGTAGCTCAGAAAAATGAAGAGAAATTTGAAATAAAAGAAAATATTCAGACTCCAGTTCAATTGGGCTTAGGAGCCATGAAAGATTATATCTTGCAAGATGAGGCATTGAAAAGAGCCAAGGTAGCTCTTAAGGAATACGAACAAATTATTCAATCCTATGGAATAAATGTTCAACCGGTGGCGCTGGGAACTTCCATCCTCCGAAATGCAAAAAATAAAGATGAATTTTTTGCTTGGATTCGCTCAAATACCATTATTCAACCTAAATTAATCTCCGGAGATCAAGAAGCTCAATACATCTTTCAAGGCATCCTTCAATCTTTACCTCCTAATTTTGAAAAAACAGGTTTAGTAATTGATATTGGAGGAGGCTCCACAGAATTCATTCTTTTTAAACGAAATGAAATCATATTTCGACATAGTTTTGAAATTGGTGGACTGAAATTATTGTCATTATTCGAAAAAGAAGGAGATTTTGATAAATCCCGGTTTCCCGAATTAAAAAAATATATTGAAAAAACCCTTCAGCCTCTTTTTGAAATTGCTAAAGACCAAAAGAGCATTTCCTTGATAGGATCAGCAGGGGCTTTTGAAACTTTCTATGAGCTAGAATGTGGAAATAAAGGAGTAGAGAAAAATCATGCTTTTTCCAATATTTTAAATCAAACAATTTATGATGAACATGCTCGTTTTATAAAAAGTTCAAGTCTAAATGAAAGAGAAAATATGAAAGGCATGAAAAAATTTAGATCTAGAATTATCCCTTATTCTGTTGGAATAGTGGAGGTGGTAAGAGAAAATTTAACTATTCAGGAAATCATCGTTTCAAATTTTAGTATGAAAGAAGGATATTTTTTCTCAGGGGAATTCCAAAAACTATAGGGAATTTTTAAAAAAAATGGTATTATTGTATTAACTAAAAAACCTTTATAAAACTAAAATTATGGCCATATCTCTTGCCGCTATTTTATTGCAAGTCGATTCAATCATTTCTGATACTAGTCAATACATTTCAGATACCATAACTGCCCCAGTTTTAAATCCTGAATCTACCCCGCCGACAGTCGAGGAATTTTCTATGTTGGATTTATTTGAAAAAGGGGGATATGTGATGTATCCGATATTAATATTGTTTGTAGCAGCCGTTTTCTTATTTATTGAACGTTATTTATACATTCGTAAAACCTCTAAACTAGATGCTAATTTCATCAATACCATCAACGATTTATTAGTTGCGGGAAATGTTCAGCATGCCATTACTTATTGTAAAAATTCTCCTTATCCAATTGCTCGTTTATTAGAAAAAGGGCTAACGCGTTTAGGTGGACCAATTAAAGATATCGAATCTGCCATTGAAAATAAGGCGAAAGTGGAGATTTATAATATGGAAAAGAATCTTGGTATACTTTCTGCTATTGCCAGAATTGCTCCTATGTTCGGTTTCTTAGGTACAGTGACGGGGATGATTCGTACTTTCCATAATATATCAATTTCAAATAAAATTGATATTTCTACTATTGCTTCTGGTATCTACGAAAAAATGGTTACCTCTGCTTCTGGTTTAATTGTAGGTATAATTGCCTATGTTTTATATACTTTGCTGACAACCTCCATTGACCGTACGATCAATAAAATGGAAATCACAGCCATTGATTTCTTAGATATTTTACATAAACCAGCAAGTAAATAATTGAATTATGAATTTTAGAAAAAGAAATAGAGAGGGCTCTGAAGTAGAAACTGGCGCATTGGCTGATATTCTTTTCTTCCTCTTGATGTTTTTCTTGATGATTTCTACCTTGGCTTCACCAGATGCCATTAAACTTCTTTTGCCAGAAACAACCAAACCTCAGAACGCTCCAGCAAATGAGGTGATAAAATTGACAGTTGACGAATTCAAAAACTATTTTATAGATGATGAATTAGTTGATGTGAACTTTCTTGAAGATCAATTAAAACGAACGGTTGAGGCCAAAAAAACGGCCACCCTAGTAGTTAGAATGGATAGGAACCAAACGGTTCAAGAACTAACAAATATTTACGATATCGCTGCAAGGTTAAATATGACCATGGTGATGGCAGCAGAAAAACGTAAATAACCAAGAAATCCAATTTTTTAAGCATTATTTTACTAAATTTGCACCATGCAAAAAGTTTTGAAGTTTGGAGGAACTTCAGTAGGCTCCATAGAGAGTATTTCCTCCGTTATTCGTATTCTTAAAAATAATCATTCCGCCAATCAAGAAATTGCTGTGGTATTCTCTGCCATGGGAGGCGTGACCAACCTTTTAATTGAAGCAGGAAATTTAGCTGCCAAGAATAAAACCACGGAAACGAATAATCTAATCACAGATATTGAAAACAGACATTTCGAAGTAATAAAAAAATATATTCCCGTAAAAAATCAATCAGGGGTAATTGCTCAGATTCGTGCAATTATTAATGAATTAAAAGATGTAATTAAAGGGATTCAATTATTAAAAGAAATTTCTCCTAAATCAGCAGCAATTGTTCAGAGTTTCGGAGAACGCCTTTCTGTTCCCATGCTCTACTATATCTTCAAACAAGAAGGTCTTCCAGTAGAAATGGTTGATAGCAGGGAGATTGTTAAAACAAAAAAAGAAGGGAATAAAGACATTGTTGATTTTCCTCAAACTGATAAAAATATTCTTGATTTAGCTTCTTCTTTAAAGGGAAAAATCCCTGTAATTACTGGATTTATCGCAAGTGATGCGCAAGGAGAAATCACTACCTTGGGAAGAGGGGGCTCAGATTATACTGCATCCATTTTTGGTGCAGCCCTAAATGTAGACGAAATTGAAATATGGACCGATGTGGATGGTATCATGACTTCGGATCCTCGCATGGTTAAAAATGCCTTTTCAATTCCTGAAATTTCTTATGCGGAGGCAATGGAATTAACTCACTTCGGTGCAAAGGTGATTTATCCACCTTCCCTAATTCCAGCTTTTCTAAAGAATATACCAATTCGTGTATTGAATACTTTTAATACAGAATTTCCAGGAACGATTGTGAAGCCAGAAGTGGAAAATTCCCATGACCTTATTACAGGAATTTCTTCCATAAAAGAAATTGCCCTAGTAAATGTAGAAGGATCTGGGATGATTGGTGTTGCAGGAATTTCCTCCCGAATCTTTACCGTTCTTTCCAAGGAATCTGTTTCGGTGAGTTTAATCTCTCAGGCTTCTTCAGAGCATTCCATTTGCTTTGCTGTAGAACCTTCAGCCGTAAAAATAGTCGATAAAGTCTTACGTGCTGAATTTGAAAGAGAATTGGCAAAAGGCCAAATTGAAGATATTTATTTCCAAGAGGACCAGTCGATCATTGCCATTGTTGGTGAAGGTATGAAGCAACATACGGGAATTGCCGGAAAATTATTCTCGGGACTAGGAAAAAATGGCATCAATGTTACAGCCATTGCCCAAGGTTCTTCGGAATTGAATATTTCCGTAGTGATAAATCGGAATGATTTAGCAAAAGCCTTGAATGTGATTCATGAATCCTTTTTCTTCGGACAAATCAAGACCTTAAATTTATTCATTGTTGGATTAGGTTTAATTGGGAAGACCCTAATTGAGCAGTTCAAACAACAAGAGAATTTCTTGGCAAAATACCGCAATGTTCGTATTAAAATCATTGGTGTGGCGAATTCACGCAAGATGCTTATTGATGAGCAGGGGATTGAATTAGACGATGTTTTTAAACGTTTAGACGAATCAAAAACGAATTCTGATTTGGCGATATTCTCTCAAAATATTATTGATTTTAATTTGCCGAATTCAGTCTTTGTAGATTGTACCGCAGATAAAAATATTGTTGAACATTATTTAGGTTTATTCCAGGCTTCCGTTTCAGTGGTAACGCCAAATAAGGTTGCCAATTCGGGTCCTTATACAGATTATGTTCAATTACACCAAACTGCTTTAAGCAAAGGGGTGAAATTCTTATATGAAACGAATGTAGGTGCAGGATTGCCAGTTATCAATACGCTTCAGGGTCTTATAGCTTCTGGAGATCGTTTTGAAAAGATTGAAGGGGTACTTTCAGGTACACTTTCTTATATCTTCAATAATTTTGGTAATGGTACAAGCTTCGCAGAAATTGTCCGCATGGCCAAAGCCAAAGGTTTTACAGAACCGGACCCTCGTGAAGATTTGGGCGGTATGGATGTTGCCCGAAAAATCTTGATTCTTTGTAGAGAAATAGGAATGAAATTAGAGCCGTCCGACGTAAAAATTGAGCGAATTATCCCTGAAAATTGTCAGAATGCGCAAACAGTAGATGATTTCTTTGAAGAATTGGAGAAGTCGAACGAATATTTTGAGGAATTAGCAGTAAAGGCGAAGTCGGAGAAGAAGAGATGGCGTTATATTGCGACCTATGAGAATGGAGGGGTAACAATTGGTTTGAGAATGGTGGGAGAGGATCATCCTTTCTTTATGATGGAAGGGGCAGATAATATCATTGCATTTACGACGAAGCGTTATTCGGAGAGGCCATTGGTGATAAAAGGACCAGGTGCGGGTGCGGAAGTAACGGCCTCAGGGGTATTTGCGGATATTGTATCATTAGGAAGTTTTTTAGGATAAAATGAAAAAAATACGTGTATTTGCTCCGGCCACGGTGGCCAATGTAGCTTGTGGATTTGATATCTTTGGGCTGGCAGTGGAGCGTCCGGGCGATATCGTAGAATTAGAGGAAAAAGCAGAACCTGGATTAGTTATTAAGGAAATCACGGGAGATGAGGGAAGGTTGCCGAAGGAGGTAGAGAAGAATACTGCAGGAATTGCCATTAAAATGTTTTTAGAGCATTTGGGAATGTCTGAAAAGGGTTTTTCAATTTCTTTGCACAAGGATATGCCATTAGGGTCAGGATTAGGGTCTAGCGCAGCTTCAGCAGTGGCTGGAGTTTATGCAGCGAATGAAATCTTGGGAAGGCCGATGGCGGTAAAGGATTTATTACCTTTTGCGATGGAGGGGGAGCGTGTGGCTTGTGGATCTGCGCATGCCGACAATGTAGCGCCAAGTTTATTGGGGGGCTTTGTAGTGATTCGTTCCTATGAGCCATTGGATATATTTCCGATTAAGGCACCGGAAGATTTATGGGTGGTAATTATTCATCCTCAGGTAGAAGTAAATACAAAGGATGCCCGTCTAATATTGGAAAAAGAAATAACTTTAGGTAATTTAATAAAACAGACCGGTAATGTAGCAGGCTTGGTTATAGGCATGATGGAGGGGAATTATGAATTAATTGGACGATCTTTGGAGGATGTAATCATTGAGCCAGTGAGGTCGATCTTATTACCACAATTTAAGGAGGTAAAGGCCGCTGCAAAATCAGCCGGAGCCTTGGGAGTGTCTATATCAGGATCTGGCCCGTCGATGTTTGCTTTATGCAAGGGAAAAGAAATAGCCGAGCAAGTTGCTGCTGCCATGCAAGCTGAATTCTCTTCCGCAGAGATTGATTCTGAGCGATTCGTTTCAAAAATCAATCCAGATGGCCCGATGGTGGTTAGTGAATAGTGAAGAGGGAAAAGAATTAATGGTGATTAAGAATTATAACTCATAGTTTAAAGTTCAAAGTATATTCTAAAATTTTACAATTATTCGATTCTTCGATTCTAAAATTCTAAACAATATGAAAAAACTTCTCTTATATTCATTGTTCATTTTTTCATGGTTTGGGATGAGAGGACAGGGTTCGATTACAACTGATAGACCAGATCAGACAGAAAATGCACAATTGATAGCACCGAAGGCATTTCAGATCGAAATGGGATTAATCAATATAAATTCAAAGGATAATTCTGATAAAAATAGGGATTATCAATTGCCGAATATAGCCCTTCGATATAATGCCTTTAAAAAGCTTGAATTACGATTTAATACTGCTTTGGGAAATGTGAATATAGAAGATACAGGAATTCAATATTTAGATTTTGGAGCAAAAATTGCTTTATATAACCTTCCAGAGAAGAATATTTATTCTTCCCTAATATTACATAATTTTGTTTATCAGCATGATGGGAATAATTTAAAGAACGAAGATTTTCATTTAATCCCTAAGATAGCCATATCGCATTCTTTGAGTTCTAAAATTGGCATAGGCTATAATTTGGGCTTAGAATATTTTGAAAATAAAATCAATTCTTATTTATTTACAGCTAGTATTTCATCCTCTCTTTCCGATAAAATAGGATTTTTTTTAGAACCTTATTGTTTTTTAAAAAATGGTTCAGCGAATGAAATTAATTTTAACGGAGGATTAACCTATTTAATATCCGATGATTTACAATTAGATACCTCTTATGGTATAGGTTTAAATAATCAAATGAATTTCCTCTCTGCAGGAATCAGTATTAGAATTTAATAATGAAAAAACTCCTCTTATTCCTATTGATCTTGACGAACGGATTATTTGCTCAGGATTATCAATTAAAAAAAGATTTACAGTATCAGTCGGGCGATGAGTATATGAATGAGCGCAATAAGCTTGATGTATATTTTTCTTCTGAATTAAAAGATGCGCCGGTTTTGATATTTTTTCATGGGGGCTCCATCAAGGCCGGATCAAAATATATACCCAAAAATTTAGAGGAGCAAGGAATTGTGGTGGTGACAGCCAATTATCGATTATATCCGAAGGTATCGGTTAAGGAGGCGGTAGAAGATGCGGCGGCGGTAGTAAAATGGACGGTTGACCACATAAAGGAATATGGAGGGTCGGTAGATAAATTATTTATTACAGGACATTCCGCCGGGGGATATTTGGCCAGCATGGTGGCATTGGATTCGTCTTATTTAAGAAAATATGGATTGGATCAGAATGTTTTTGCAGGAATTATTCCTTTGAGTGGACATCAGATTACGCATATGACCGTTAGGGAGGCGCAAGGGATATCCCCTGTACAGGCAACAATTGATGAAATGGCACCGATACATTATACTAGAAAGGATACACCACCTTATATCATGATTACCGGTGATCGCGAATTGGAATTATTAGGACGTTATGAGGAGAATGCCTATATGTGGCGAATGATGAAATTGAACGGGAATAAAAATACAGAATTATACGAGCTTGATGGGTATAATCATGGTGGCATGGTAGAGCCTGCTATCCCTTTATTGATCCGAAGAATTCGGGAAATTTCTAAATAGTCAAAAGGGAATAACTTTTCTTTTTCTCCGTGTAAACTCGAATTCTCTGTGTGAAAAAACAATTTTTTTTGTCTGAAAAAATAAATCATGAAAAAAATCATTCTCATTTTGACCTTATTTTTGATATCCTGTGGAGGGCAGGAGGAAGGAGAATTTGTATTAAATAGGGAAGAGTACAAGGATCAGTTAGAAGGATTTTGGTTGGGGGAATGTTTAGGGAATTGGACTGGTTTGATAACCGAGATGGATAAAGTGGGATTTTCGATAGACGGGAAGGGTGAAGGATTTTATACGCGGGAAAATTGGGGAGGGCCAGATGAACCAAATTTATGGGGATCGAATAATTATTCTCCGACAATCGATTTTTTATATGCCAAGAAGGACAGCATTTGGGGAGCGGATGATGATACGGATTTGGAGTATATGTATCAGGAATTATTATTAAGAAATAAAACGACCAAGCTGACAGGAGAGCAAATTCGGGAAGGCTGGTTAAGGCATATTAAGAAGGAGGAGGAGAATTATTTATGGGTATCGAATCAGCGGGCCTATGATTTAATGCAAGAGGGGATGGTACCACCGTCGACCTCCGATTCGGTGAATAATCCGAATTTTGAGATGATAGATGCGCAGTTAACGACAGAAATATTTGGATTATATGCGCCAGGAAGGCCGGAAAAGGCTTTGGAAATGGCCTATTTGCCAGTGAGGACGACAGCCTCTGGGAAGGCGGCGGATATTGCGGAATTTTATATCATCATGCATTCATTGGCTTCGGTGGCAAAAGATAAAAGGAATAGGAAAGAGGCGACGCAATGGATGGCGCAGGAAGCGAGGAAGAATTTGCCAGAGGGGGAATATCCGGCGAGGATGTATGATTTTGTATGGAGTAGGTATCAGGAGAATATTCCATGGGAGCAGGTTCGCGATGAATTGCACGAGAAGTATCAGGTTCGTGGGGAGGACGGATATACCTGGTCTAGAAGGGATACGGTATGTAGGGGATGTTTTGCGGCGGGGATAAATTTTGGGGCGAGTCTTATCA
>JBJOIA010000092.1:0-5369 GCA_046047395.1 Bacteroidota bacterium
AAATAATAATGGATATTCTCAAGCTAATTCAATTTTACCAGATATTGAAGATTTAAATAATGATAATACAATTAATGATAATGAGTCTTATTTTGAATATGAAATAGATTTAAGAAAAGGGGGACTCGATAATCATAAATATGTAATTGATAAAATTAATGATGGAAATGCAAATTGGTATCTGTTTAGAATACCCATTAAAAATTCCGCTAATTATAAGGCAGTAAATAATCCTAGTTTTAAATCTGTAAGATTTATGAGAATGGTAATGACGGATTTTGCTGAGCCTGTTGTATTGAGAATGTCGCAGTTTCAATTATCCGGATATAATTATCGTACCTTTAAAGGAAAAATAGATGAATATGGTGGATTTGATTTAACAGGGCAAAATACTGTAGAGGATCCAAATACAAAATTTGAGGTTTCTTCCGTAAATATTGAAGAAAATGGCGCATTGAAAGATAATTCAGTTCAATATGTATTACCGCCGGGCTTTGTTAGAGATGTTGATATTACCTCTTTAAATACTCCTAGATTGAATGAACAATCTTTAAGGCTTGCTGTGGATAAACTTAAAGCAGGACAAGCTAAAGGGGTTTTTAGAAATACAAGCTTCGATTTTATAAATTACAGAAACTTGAAATTATTTATTTCCCTTCAAGATTATCCAGAACGATTGGATGATTTAAATAATGCTGCTGTATTCATCCGTTTAGGAACAGATCTTACTGATAATTATTATGAAGTTCAGACGATTAATCTTAAAAAAACCAATATAAAAGTAGGTACTTATTTAGATACAGAAGTTTGGCCATTGGAAAATGAGATAGATATTTCATTTGATGATTTAAAACAAGTTAAAATTGATCGAGATAGGAATAATGCCTCCCTGAATCAACGATATTCAAAGAAAATTGTTTCGTCTTCTTCAGGTAAAGAGTATTTAATCACCATCATGGGTCGCCCAGATCAAAGTACTATTCTTAATACCATGTTAGGAATAAGGAATATTTCAAGTTCTAATTCAGAGGATTTATCCTGCTCGGTTTGGTTTGATGAATTACGTGCCTCTGGGTTTGATCAAACCTCAGGGTCTGCCGCTACAGGTAAAATGGCAATAAAATTGGCAGATATTGGTAATATTGTTGCCAATGGGAATTTTAATAATTATGGGTTTGGTGGGGTTCAAACAAAAATATCCCAAAGAAGTAGAGAGGATAATTTGGCATATGGTTTCACTTTAAATCTTAATTTAGATCGTTTTCTTCCTAAAAAACTCAATCTATCTATTCCATTTTTTATCACATACGACAGAAAAAATATTTCGCCTCACTTCGACCCGCTGGATCCGGATATAGTTTTATTGCAGTCTTTAAATAAATTTAATTCCCAAGCTGAAAAAGATGATTATCGAAAATTAGTGGAAGATAATACTGTTAGAAGAGGGTATAATTTTACGAATGTAAAAAGATTAAGAGGAAAAAATATCAAATTCCTTTTGCCTGTTTCTTTAAGTAATTTTACATTTAATTATTCCTTTGCAGAGTTATTAAGGTCCAATACTTTAATTCAGGATTATGCCTTATCCAATTATAAAGGATCATTATTTTATAATTATAGCCCTTCAATTAAAAATTTCCAGCCATTTAAAGGGATTAAATCAAATTCACCATGGATTAGTTTAATCAAGGATTTCAATTTTACTCCTCTTCCAAATTCTATTTTGTTTAAACTGGATATCGATAGAAGTTTTGCTAAGACTCAATTACGAAATTCTGATTTAACCATTGATGGTGTTTTACCTCAATATGAGAAATATTGGTATTTGAATAGGGATTATGCCCTATCATGGAGCCTAACCAAAAGTATTAATCTTTCTTATAAAACCAATGTAAATGCCATAATTGATGAACCTTATGGAGAGTTAATTAATCAAATAGATAAAGATTCAGTAATTACTAATATTAAAAAATTAGGTAGACCAAAGTTATTTGATCAAACTATTTCATTGGATTACCGATTGCCACTAGATAAATTACCATTGACAGATTGGATGGAGGCTTCCTACAGTCATAAAATTAATTTTAACTATTGGGCAAATTCTTTAGGATTAAAAGATGAAAATGGTTTTAATTTTGGAAATATTATTAAAAATTCAAAAGATAGAACTATTTCGGGACAAGTAGACTTTGTTGCTTTATATAATCGAATTAAGGCATTAAGGTGGGTGAATTCACCAGTTGTTTATAGCAAGGATATAGCTAGGAATCCTGGAGATGAAGATGATATCAATATTCCTCCTAAGAACATAGCAAAATCTATAACAAGATTGCTTTTATCTTTAAGAGGTATTAGAATAAATTATAATATTTTGGAAACAACGGTATTACCAGGTTTTCTTCCAGAACCTACAGGGATATTTGGTATCACTAATTCTAATCCCGCCCCAGGCTGGCCTTTTATTCTTGGAGACCAAAATGATCAGATTAGATTTACAGCATCGGATAATGGTTGGCTAACCCCATCTATCGAACAAAATATTGCCTTTACCCAGACCAGGAATCAGAAATTGTCCTATTCAGCCCAAATTGATCCAAATAATAATTTGAAAATTACAGTTGAAGGAAATTATAATAGGGGAGATAATTTTCAAGTATTCTATCGTCCTTCCCAAATAGGTGGTCCGTTTGAAAATCAAAGTCCAGTAAGAAGTGGAAATTTCAGTATGACATTTTTATCTTTTAAAACAGCATTCCTTAGTCAGGATAAAGTTTTTGAAACTTTTAGATCGAATCGAGACATTTTGGTAGATAGATTGAATAAATCATCTGATTTTCAGGAGAGTATTTCATTTGATAAAAATTCTCAAGATGTTTTGATACCATCATTTTTTGCTGCTTATTCTGGTAGATCAGCCGAAACAGTGAAGTATTCTCCATTTTATAATATACCATTGCCTAATTGGAAATTGGATTATAATGGGCTTAATTTACTTCCATTTATCAATAATAATTTTTCGTCATTTAGAATCACGCATCAATATTCCTCCACTTATAGCGTTGGAAATTTTGTTTCTTCCTTAAATTATGGGGAGTTTTTAGATGATTATCGTAGTCTGACTTTGAATTCATTATTATATCCAATTTCTTCTAGATTTGAATTGAAAACTTTACCTGGGGGAGAAAGTTTTTATTCATTGATTCCTGTTTATGTAATGTCTACTATTACTTTTCAAGAAAAATTCTCCCCATTAATTGGCTTTAATGCCATAACTAAATCAAAAATTAGTCTAAATTTTGAGATCGCTCAAGATAGAAATGTCGGATTAAATTTATCAAATTCTCAGGTAGCAGAATTGTCGAATAAAGATTTGACTTTTGGGGTAGGATTTACAAAGGCGAATGTTACACTACCAATTAAAATAGGTGGAAAAAGAATCAAATTACCCAATGACTTGAAATTTACGAGTAATTTAACCATTCGTGACACACGAACGATTCAAAGAAAATTAGATGGCGAATCAGTGATTACTCAAGGATTCATTAATTTCCAGTTTAGACCACAGTTCTCCTACAATGTAACTCAGAAATTTTCTGTCATGCTATATTATGATAGAATGTTCAATAATCCTTTGGTAACAAATTCCTATTATAGAAGAGTTGCACAAGGAGGGTTCCAAATAAGATATAGTTTATAAATTTTAGAAAATACTTGCATAAATTTTTACTTTTGCTGACCTTTGCATTTAAATAATATAATATGAGCTTTCCAAAAGATCTAAAGTATTCAGAAGAACATGAGTGGATAAGGGTAGAGGGAGATACGGGAGTAGTTGGCATTTCAGACCACGCTCAAAGTCAATTAGGTGATATAATTTTTGTAGATGTGAATACACTTGGGGAAGAAATTTCACAAAATGAGGTATTCGGTTCGGTAGATGCTGTAAAAACAGCGAGTGATTTATTCTTGCCAATTTCTGGCGAAATTATTGAAATAAATTCACAATTAGAATCTAATCCGGAGTTAGTAAATAATGACCCTTATGGCGAAGGTTGGATAATAAAAATTAAAATCAAAGATAGTTCAGAATTAGAGTCATTAATGGATGCTGATTCTTATCAAAATTTTGTTGGATAATATCAAAACCCTGATTTCAGGGTTTTTTTTTGAATAAATGAAAAAATTAATTAAATCAGTAACTGTACGAGATTCAAAATCAAATTGGAATGACCAGCAGGTTGATATTTTAATAGAGAATTCAACCATCCTGGAAATTGGTAAGAATTTGATTTTAAAAGATGTAGCTGTTATTGAAGGAACTAATTTAGAAATATACCAAAAGGCTTTGGATGGCAGGGTACATTTTTACCTTCCGAATGGTGAACAAAGAGAAAATTGGGATGAGTTGATTTCATCAGCCCAAAAAGGTGGAATATCTTCCATGCGTTTGTTTCCTTCGGGTAGCCAACCTTGTCAAAATCCGGAATCAATTAAATTTATTCAAAATAAAGGTAAAGAGGAATCATTGAATTTGATTCCAGTTGCTTCTCTTACAATTGATAACAAAGAGGAAAACTTTACCGATTTATACGATTTATATCGGGCTGGAGCAAGATTTTTTACCAATGGGGAAGGAAGATTGAATAATATTGATATCATGGCCAAGAGTCTTCAATACTTAGCGCCGTATCCTGTTACAATTATCGTACAGCCAGATACAAAATTATTATCTTTATTCGGGCAAATGCATGAGGGCATTGAAAGTACCTATCTAGGGTTAAAAGGTATTCCATCTTTATCCGAAGAAATGGCCATTAAAAGAGATTTGGATTTACTAAAATATACCATAGAGCATTCTTTCGGTAATTTAAATACTGAATTCAAACTGCATTTCACTTGTATATCAAGTTATAAATCAGTAGAATTAATAAAACAAGCGAAAAAAGAAGGGTTGCCAATTAGTGCAGACGTATCAATCAATAATTTATGCTTTACCGACAAGGATTTGGCGGGATTCGATGTCAATAAAAAAGTTTTTCCTCCTTTAAGATCAAATATGGATCAGAAAGCCTTATGGAATGGGTTAAAAGAAGGAATAATTGATTATATAGTTTCCGATCATCTTCCAATTGAGGTAGAACATAAGAATGTTGAATTTGGATATGCTGATTTTGGATCCATTGGATTAGAAACCTTATTTTTAGCATTTAAACAAAATTCTGAAAAATTTAAATTATCGAATATTTCCAACTATTTAACCTATAATCAGGCTGAAGATTTTCAGATAGAAATTCAACCTATTGAAAAAGGAAATACTATTCAAGCTATTATTACCGAAGAGAAACAAAATACCTATCAACTTTCTTCAA
>JBJOIA010000093.1:0-12656 GCA_046047395.1 Bacteroidota bacterium
CATTGTTAAATTCTTATATGCCTCTGAACCGGATGAGTCTGGTTTAAGAAATATTGCATTTGAATTAAATGGCCAGCAGAGAAGAATTAAAGTATTAGATAAAAAGATTAAGGTTGAAAAACCAAGTCATATTAAGGCAAAAGGAAAAGGCGATATTGGAGCTCCTCTCCAAGGAAGATTATCAAGAATATTGGTAAAACCAGGTGAAGAGGTAAAGAAAAATTCTCCTTTATATATTATTGAAGCTATGAAAATGGAGTCAATAGTATCTGCTCCTTTTGATGGAATTATAGGAAATGTTTTATTATCTGAAGGAACAGTTGTAGAACAAGATGATTTAGTATTAAATCTGGAGGAGGCTAAATTGCCAGAACCAGACCAAGAGGATTATATTTTTGTCTATGGAAGTTTAAGAAGAGATATTGGAATGGATTTGCATCGTTTAATTGCCAAGAATTCTGAATTTTTAGGGATGGCAAATTATCAAGGTAAATTATACCAAGTTGATGAATATCCAGGAATCATTCCTTCTGATAATCCAAAAGACAAAGTAGTAGGTGAATTATATAAGATTTCAAATCCTGTTAAATTATTATTAGTTCTTGATGAATACGAAGAATATGATGAGAAAAATCATGACTCTTCCTTATTTGTTAGAGAAAAAGTTGTAGTAGAAATTGACGGAGAAATCAAAGAAACCTATGCTTATTTATATAATCGTCCAGTGCAAGAGAATACTCTTATCAAATCTGGTGATTATCTGAATAAATAATATGAGATTTGTATTTTTATCTTTGAATCTTATTTTTTGTTACTCATTGTATTCACAAAATGAGTCATTGAGAAAAGCCCACGCTCATAATGATTATCTTCATGAACATCCATTTTACTCAGCCTATAACGCAGGTTTTGGCTCGATTGAAGTGGATGTTTTTTTTGTGGAAGGAAAATTATTAGTTGCCCATGATTTAGCCAAGGTTGAATTTCATCGAACCATTGAAGATTTATATCTTAAGCCTTTATTTTCAGAGTTGAAGAAAAATCAAAATTCTAATTTCCATCAATTGTTAGTAGATTTTAAAAATGAACCTGATTCCTGTCTGAAATTATTAATCAGGCAATTGGAAAAAGAGAAGGATTTGTTGATAAAAAAAGAAATAAAAATTGTAATTTCAGGTGAACGACCTTTACCGAAAGACTATGTTTTATATCCTAATTGGATATACTTTGATGGAAGAAAAGAGGAAAATGTTCCAAGTATATTTTCAAACAGAGTTCCTTTAGAAAGTAGTTCCCTTTTTAAATTTGGAGTTTGGTCAGGGAATAAACCCATGCCAGAATCCATGAGAAAAAAAGTGAAAGAATATATTGATTTTGTGCATGCCCGAGGACGAAAAGTACGTTTTTGGGCTAGTCCAAATACGCTTATCGCCTATATGACCTTAAATAATTTAGGCGTAGATTATATTGGTACAGATGATATTTATGGATTGAGAGACTATTTGGAGAACTACGATCTAAGAGTGAATAGTGAAGAGTGAATTTTAGCCCATGAATTTATTCGTGGGATAAAATGAAGAGTGAATAGTGAAGAGGGAAATTAAGAATTAAGAATTAAAAAGTTCTAAACCTATAAAAAATGATTAAAAGAAGAGATTTTTTGAAAAGTTCTGCTTTAATAGCAGGAACCCCTTTTTTGGCGAATATAATGTCGGCAAAAAATCCAAGTACACAATTAGCGGTATCCTCCATTACTTGGGGAGGAAATGACCTTCAAGCAATTAAAGAAATTGCATCATTAGGATATAAAGGCATTCAATTAAGAGCAAATACTTATAAGGAATTTGGAGATCGTCCTGAGGTTTTAGCTAAAGCATTAAAAGATGCCGGATTAAAATTAGTCATGTATTCTTCAGGAAATGTTGAAATTGCGAAAGAAAAAAGAGCAGCATCTATTGAGCAGCATGTAAATCATGCTAAATTTGTAAAGGCTTTAGGTGGCCCAGCCATACAATTAACCAACGGATTAAGAAGAGAACAGCCAAATCCTAGCAAAGAAGATTTACAAGAATTGGCCAAGGTAATGAATGAAATTGGAGATCAATGTGCAGAATTTGGAATGATGGCTGCTTATCATAATCATATGCACCAATGGGGTGAAACACCTTGGGAAGTAGACATATTGATTAAGGAAATGAATAATAAGAATTTAAGATTGGAATTGGATGTAGCTCATTATTTCCAAGGTGGAGGAGATCCTGCAAAGGCCGTGAGAGATTATAAAGACTATCTATATGCAGTTCATTTGAAGGATGTAAGAAGACCACATCCAAAAAGACCGAATGAAGATGGATCTTATCAATTTGTGGAATTAGGGGAGGGATTAGTAAATTTGGAAGAAGTATTCCAAGAATTAAATAATTTGAAATTTAAGGGTTGGGGAATTGTGGAATTAGATGGTGTGCCAGATCAAAGTAAATCACCTCTGGAATGTCATAAAATATCCAAAGATTTTCTTTCCAAAGATATAGGATATAAGTTTTAATATATGCAAAAAAGCCTAAAAGCCGCCGTTGGCTTTATTTTTATTACCATCTTTATTGATGTCGTTGGTATTGGAATTATCATTCCTGTTTTGCCAAATTTAATTAGAGAATTCACTGGTGGAACCTATTCCACGGCTTCTCAATATTCTGGATGGCTGATGTCTTCCTATGCGATTATGCAATTTTTAATCTCCCCAATATTGGGGGGATTATCTGATAAATATGGACGAAGACCAATAATTTTAGCCTCATTAGTTGGTTTTTCCATTGATTACCTCATACTTGCTAATGCGCCAAATATTACGTGGTTATTTATCGGAAGAATTTTGGCTGGAATTACTGGTGCTAGTTTTACAACTGCCCAGGCTTATATTGCTGATGTTTCCTCCCCCAAAGATCGTGCCAAAAATTTTGGTATGGTAGGGGCAGCCTTTGGACTAGGTTTTATTGCCGGACCAGCCATTGGTGGAATCTTAGCAAATTGGGGTTTGAGAATGCCTTTTTATGCCGCAGCCGTTCTTACTTTAGTAAATTTCCTCTATGGATATTTTGTATTGCCTGAATCTTTGAATAAGGAAAATAGGAGAGAGTTTGAGTGGAAAAGAGCCAATCCTATTGCCTCCCTAATGCGACTTACAAAATATAAAAAACTTCTAGGCCTTGTTTTATGCTTTGTTTGTATTCAATTAGCGGGACAAACTCATCCAAGTACTTGGTCTTATTTTACGATGTCTGAATTTAACTGGACGCCCGAACAAGTAGGTTATTCTCTCGCATTTGTCGGTTTGATTGTAGCTTTTGTTCAAGGTGGTTTAAATCGAATTATTATTCCCAAAATTGGTGAAATTAAAGCTGGTGTACTAGGCTTATTATTTTCTATCCTTGGATTTGGGTTATTTGCCTTTGCTGATAGTGGTTACCAAATGTATCTTTTTATGATTCCATTTGGTTTGGGAGGAATTGCTGGACCAGCAATTCAATCATTAACAACCCAACAAGTTCCACCGAATGAACAAGGAGAATTGCAGGGGGGGCTTACCAGTCTACAATCATTAACGACCATTCTTGGTCCATTATTAGCCTCTAATCTATTTGCCTATTTTACTTCTGGAAAATCTTTCGTACATTTCCCAGGTGCGGCGTTTTTGTCGGCATCATTAATTACAATCTTTGGATTAGTATTTTTTGTAAATTCATCAAAACAAGTATAACTTAAATGAAATTCATCATGAAAAAATTTAACCTGACCTTATTATTTTGTTTTTTTCTATCCTTTGGAATGCTAGGCCAATCCGTGGAAGAAATCATCGAAAAACATTATGAAGCCATTGGTGGAAAATCCAAATGGGATTCTGTAAAGGACCTGAAACTAAATTCTCACATGGAAGTACAGGGTCAAAACATTAATATGATCACTTTTGTGAAAATTGAAGGAGAAAAAGTTCGTACAAGAGTAGATGTAGATATTATGGGTAATAAAATGATTACCGTAATGGATGGAGATAATTCTTGGATGGTTCAACCTACCATGATGGGAGGATCCGGTAAAAAAGAACCAATGAATGAACAAGCCAAAAAAGCCTCAGAAGATCAAACACTTCCTGGTATGGAATTGATAAATTTCTTTGAAAAAGGAAATGAAATTGAAGTTGAATCAATTGAGGACCTAGATGGGGTAGAAGTTTATAAATTAAAAGTAAATAAAGAAGGAGAAAATAATCCTATTATCATTTATGTTGAAACAGGGAATCATTTAATCAAACGAATCCATACAACTCAAGAAATGGGTCCACAATCTGTAGAAATTGATATGGACTTTTCTAAATACCAGAATTACGAGGGTTTAAATTTAGCAGGTTCTTATACAATGCCTGGACCAATGGGCTCAATGAATATTTACATTGATTCATTAGAATTAAATAAGGGGATAGATGATACTGTCTTCACAGAGGAATAAATTAAAAAGAATAATGTCTGTAAAAAATTCAATTAAAATCCTTTATTCAATCCTTTTCTTAACTATTTTATCTTGTGGAACATCGGAAGATAAATGGATTGAAGAGGCAAAGTCTCGTTTGAACCAAGAAAATTATACAGAAGCTAAATCTGCCATTGAACAGGCTTTAAAATTAAATAATGAAAGTTCAGAGGCACATAATTTATTGGGAGTTATTGCATATAAATTAGAGGATATTGAATTATCTTATCAAGAGTATAAAAAAGCTGTAGATTTAGATGCTTCGAATATTAATGCCCAATTAAATCTTGCCAATATGGAATTAGAAAAGAATAATTGGGGTGAAGCGAAGAAAATTCTGGATTTTTTACTCTTGAATGATCAAAATCAATCAGAGGTATATTTAAAGAGAGGAATTTCTTTGGCTGGTTTAAAAAAAGTAGATGAAGCAATCAAGGATTTTGGTAAGTCAATTGAACTAGACTCTACAAATTTTGATGCTCATTATAATAGAGGAAATATTTATTTTCAACAAGAAAAATTTTCATTAGCAATTGGAGATTTTGAAAATTGTGTCCAATTAGATGATAAAAGTGGAAAAGCATTTTATGCCCTTGGCTTATCCTATTTTAGAAATAATGAAATTGAAAAATCTTGTTTAGCATTAAAGCAAGCCAGACAAGTTGGCTATGAAGATGCCAAAGCTGCTATTGATCAAATTTGTCTATAAAGTATTTGGATTATGAAAAATTTAAATAAGATTGTTGGAATTTTCTTTGCATTGATTTTTTTACTTTTTGCCTATTGGCAATTAAATGATATTGATCCTTATTTATGGGTGAGTATCTATTTGATATCTGTTTATTCAGGTATTCGGGTATATTTAGGCAAATATAATCCCGAATTGTATTTAGTGATAATTTTTATCAGTTTTGTCGCAGGGTATCAGACGTGGACGGAAATGACTTCTTTTGATGGATTTAATTATGAGGATTTATCCATGAAATCACATAACCAAGAATTGGCAAGGGAGGCAGTTGGATTATGGATTCTTAGTTTTTCCTATTTGGTATATTATTTAGTTTCAAAAATTCAAAAAAATGCTTGATTTAGGTTTTTGTTCAGCAATTTTACCCCATAAAAATTTATGGGAAGTTTTGGATTTTGCACATTTAAATAAATTTTCATGTGTAGAGATTGTCTGCTGGCCTAGTAAAGTGGAAGATAATCGTCGCTATGCCGGGGTTTGTCATATTGCAGTAGATACACTTAATGATGCGGATTTATTGGAATTAAAAAAGAAATTGGATGAACATCCTGTAAAAATTTCTGCTTTAGGTTATTATCCAAATCCTATGGATCCTGATGAAAAAAAAGCGAAATTTTATCAAGAGCATATTTTAAAATTAATCCATGCTGCCAATATTTTAGGTATTGGAAAGATAAATACCTTTGTTGGACGAAATTTTCATAAAAATATTCATTATAATATTGATTTGTTTAAGGAAGTTTGGCCTTCTATAATTCATTATGCCGAGAAGGAGGGTGTTTTAGTAGGAATTGAAAATTGTCCCATGTTTTTTACGGATGATGAATGGCCAGGGGGCAAGAATTTAATGACAACACCTAAAATTTGGGATCAATTATTTGAAATTATTCCATCTAAAACATTTGGATTAAATTATGATCCTTCACATATGGTTTTTCAAATGATGGATTATTTATATCCAATTTATCATTATTCAGAGCGTTTTCATCATGTACATTTAAAGGATGTACATGTGGTAAAAGAAAAATTGAATAGGGTAGGAATATTGGCCAATCCAAATGAATATCATGTTCCGAAAATTCCTGGATTAGGAGATATTCAATGGGGGAAATTTATTTCAGCCTTGCATGATGTACGCTACCGCGGACCAATTGTGATTGAAGTTGAAGATCGTGCTTTTGAAGGAAGCGAAGCAGATGTTGAACGTGCTATTCTAGCAGCAAGAAATCATCTTTCGCAATTTTTATAAAAAATTGGAATCGAATAAAGTAAGAATAGATGTAACTCTAATTTTGGCATTCTTTTATTCTCTTATTCTACAATTCTAATAATCTTATTTTAGGAAATTAGTTTATTTTTTTATAGTTTTGTGACGGCAAATTACCAGCTCCCGCTGAATCCCCCAGGTCTTGATCGAAGCAAGGGTAGGTTGGTTGTAGCGGTGAATTTGCCATTTTTTTGTAAAAACATTTATTAGATTTTAAACATGAAATTTTTTATTGATACTGCTAACCTTGATCATATCAAAGAAGCACAAGATTTAGGAATATTAGATGGTGTTACAACCAATCCATCTTTAATGGCAAAAGAAGGAATTAGTGGAGATGAAAATGTGATCAATCATTATAAGGCTATTTGTGAAATAGTAGATGGAGATGTGTCTGCAGAGGTTATTGCAACGGATTTTGAAGGAATGATTCGTGAAGGAGAGGCTTTAGCAGCCTTAGATGAAAAAATTGTTGTAAAAATTCCAATGATAAAGGATGGTATTAAGGCAATAAAATATTTTTCAAGTAAAGGGATTAAGACAAATTGTACCTTAGTTTTTTCAGCTGGACAAGCTTTATTGGCCGCTAAGGCAGGAGCAACCTATGTATCTCCATTTGTTGGTAGATTAGACGATATTTCTTTTGATGGAATTGAATTAATCGAACAAATTCGATTAATTTATGATAATTATGGATTCCAGACAGAAATTTTGGCAGCTTCAGTTCGTCACCCAATGCATATTATTAAATGTGCGGAGGCAGGTTCAGATGTAATGACAGGCCCTTTGTCTGCTATTACAGCTTTGTTGAAGCATCCATTAACAGATAATGGTTTGGCACAATTCTTAGCAGATCACGCAAAAGCAAATTCAAAATAAATTATGGCAGAGACGATATTGAAATATGATAATGTTTCGGTTCATCAGGAGAATATTCCGATTCTAAATAATGTATCCCTTGAAATTCAAAAAGGAGATTTTTGTTATTTAATTGGGCGTTCTGGTTCTGGGAAAACAACATTTTTCAAATCGATATTTGCTGAATTGCCTATTGCCTCTGGATTTGGAGAGGTAAGTGGTTATGATTTAAACCAAATTAAAAAGAATCAAATCCCATTTTTGAGAAGAAAATTGGGATTTGTTTTTCAAGATTTTCAATTGTTGTCGGATAGAAATGTTGAAAAAAATCTAGCATTTGTTTTGGAGGCAACAGGGCAGACTGATCCAGCCTTAAATGCGATTAAGATTGAAAAAGCACTTGAATCCGTAGGTATGCCCTATTCGGGGCATCGTAAAATTCACCGTTTATCTGGTGGGGAACAACAAAGAATTTCAATTGCAAGAGCAATATTAAATAAACCACAATTATTATTGGCAGATGAGCCAACAGGCCACCTTGATCCTGAGGTATCCACTGAAATCATGAACTTGTTGAAAAAATTGAATGAGGAAGAGGGAATGACGATCCTAATGGCTTCTCATGATTATCCTTCTATGCGTCAGTTTTCTGGTAAATTCTTGAAATGTGAAAACGGCACGATAAACGAAATCGATGGAATTTAAGTTTAGAATTGTAGAATAGAACTACGAGTTACGAGTTACGAACTACGAGCGATAGCCGCGCTGTTTCGAACTATTTACTATTCACTATTCACTTTTTTGATACTAAATAAATTGCAGGAATAATATTTTCTTCCATTGAGATACCTCCATGTTGGAAGGTATTCTTAAAGTAATTCACATAGTAATTATAATTATTTGGATAAGCAAGAAAAGCATTTTCCTTTGTGAATACATAATTTGTTGAAACATTCGGTTTCGGTAAAAATAAATTCTCAGGATTTTTAATAACCATTAATTTATTCGATTTATCATAATTTAGATTTTTGCCTAATTTATATCGAAGGTTTGTATTGGTATTTTTATCTCCAATAATCTTTATTGGGGTATTTACACGCGTCATACCATGATCTGTGGTGATAATTATTCTACCTTTTTTATTATGAATCTTTTTTAATAGATCGAATAATGGAGAATGTAAAAACCAAGATAAGGTTAAGGAGCGATAGGCAGATTCATCCGGTGCTAATTCTTTGATCATTGCAATATCTGTTCTAGCATGGGAAAGCATATCCACAAAATTGAAAATGATTACATTTAAATCATTATTCATCAATTTTTGAAAATTATCTACCAAATTTTTACCTTGATGTTGGTGGACAATTTTATGATAAGATGATTTAAAATTTATCTTTAATCTTTTTAATTGTTCGTTTAAGAAAAATTCTTCGTTGTTATTGAATCCTTCTTCATCCGTAGTTCCTGAATCTTCAACCCATTTATTGGGATATTTTTTCTGAATTTCAGAAGGCATCATACCGGCGAAAATACTATTTCTAGCATAAGCAGTGGTAGTGGGAAGGATAGAGAAATACATCTTATCTTCTTTTATCTGAAAATAATCTGAAATAGTTGATTCAAGCGTTTCCCATTGGTCGTACCGCAAATTATCAATAAGAATAAAAAATAATGGATTATTTTCTTCTAATTTTGGAAATACCAATTTTCGCATCATAAGATGTGAAAGTAGGGGAGTTTCCTCATCGGGGTTATTTAGCCAATCAACATAGTTTTCTTCAATAAAATTTGAAAAATGTTGGTTAGCCTCTTCTTTTTGTGAGAGTAGAACCTCTGCCATAGATTTATTCTCAGTTCTGTCAATTTCTAAATCCCAAAAAGTCAGTTTTTTATAAATTTCAACCCATTCCTCTGCGTTTAAATAAGATTGATATCGCATGGAAAGATTTCTGAATTCTTGTTGGTAGGTTAAATTCGTTTTTTCTTCTTCTAATTTCTTTTTCTCTAATATTTTTTTAACCGAAAGTAATAATTGGTTCGGATTAAGGGGCTTAATTAAATAATCTGCAATCTTAGAGCCAATCGCCTCTTCCATCAGAGATTCCTCTTCTGATTTGGTAATCATAATAATTGGAAGGTTCGGACGAATTTGTTTAGTATGTTCTATTACCTCTAATCCATTCATTCCTGGCATATTTTCATCCAAAAAAAGAAGATCAAAATTCGTGTTTTCCAATTGCTCAATCGCATCTGCTCCAGAATTTACGGCTGTTACCTTCAATCCTTTAGATTCTAAAAATATTAAATAAGGCTTGAGTAAATCGATTTCATCATCCGCCCAAAGAATTGAATTATTCATATATATTTATTCCGGTTTTAATAAAGAACTAGAAAAAAAAGGAATTATTGTGTTTACTAGAACTTTTCAAATTAAAAATACTAAATTTGGATTACATTCATAAACTTAACTAAATGAAATTTGCTGCGATAGACATAGGTTCCAATGCTGCAAGGCTTCAAATCTCTAGTGTTCTGGAGGATGGATCTTTCAAAAAAGTCGAATATGTTCGGTTTGCATTAAGATTGGGACATGATGTTTTTATTAATAACCGTATTTCTGCTGAATCTGAGGTAAGAATTTTTAAATTACTAAATGCCTTTAAAATGCTCATGGAATTACATGAGGTGAAAGATTATCATATCTGTGCTACATCAGCTATGCGTGAGGCCGAGAATTCCTCTGATGTGGTTACAAGGATTCATAAAATTTTAGATATGAGAATTCATGTAATTGATGGAGTGAAAGAGGCAGAATTAATTAATCGAGTGGTTTTGAAATTCATGAATCCAAAGAAGAATTATATTCATGTGGATGTTGGTGGAGGTTCTACAGAAATCAATATTTATAAAGAACTTGAAAAAATTGCTTGCAAATCCTTTAAGATTGGATCAGTACGTTTATTGGAAGGAAGGGAAAAATTAGGAGATTGGGAAAAAATGCAGCAATGGGTTGAAAAACAAATTACCTTGGTGCCTGGAAAATTCTCTTCAATCGGTACAGGTGGAAATATTAATAAATTATATGATGTACTGCCCAATGATTCTGAGGATAAAATGATTTCTCTTGAAGAAATGAAATCTAGATTGGCTTATATCGAAAGTTTAGGTATAAAGGAAAGAATCAATCATCTGCGTATGAATGCTGACCGCGCTGATGTCATTGTTCCAGCCTCCAAGATTTATATTACGGCTATGGAGGCCGCTCGAGCCCAAGAAATGATCGTTCCAGATGTTGGACTTAAAGATGGAATCCTTGAATTAGTTTTACAAAGATATAAGAATAGAGTCGGTATTGAACTATGAACTAGGAATTACGAACTACGAATTACGAACTACGAACTACGAACTACGAATTACGAATTACGAACTACGAATTACGAATTACGAATTACGAACTAGGAACTACGAATTACGAACTACGAACTACGAACTACGAACTACGAATTACGAATTAGGTGCTTAATTCTCTTCTCTCTTCACTTAATTAATAATTATCCAATCGATATACTAAACCAAGTGAAATGGCTTGAGAGAATTGCCATTTAATATCTTGATCTCGATCTCTAAATAAAATCGTTTGAAGATTGGCGTTTAAATATTTATTAACCTTCATGGTGACTGTTGCATCTATTCGATGTACATAAGAATTGGGGTCTTCAATTTTGAAATAATCATATTGACCTGTATATCTTGCCTGAAGATTTACATTCTCCATGATATCCTTGTTCATATTTATTAGAAATTGCAGGACGAATTGATTCCTAACACGATCTCCCGGCTTTGCCAATCCATATAACCCTGCATCTGAAATTCTTCGATCTAAAACAAAAGTTTGTCTAAGCGTTCCAATACCAAATCGGGTATAATACTCCTTATTTGGATGAACTTCAAAACCCATAGAAGTAGTTAAATAAGCAGGTGAAAAAGTGGAAGAAATTAAGGAATCTATTACTGAACCATCTTTTCTTTTAAAATCATATTTGAATCCCGATAAAAATTGAGATTGAAAGTTGGTAGAGCCATAAAAGTCCCATTTCTGAGAAAGACGATATCCTGCCTTAAATTCATAATAAATTCGATCAACAGATTTTCTGAATGGATTAGATTTATTTCGAATAAAACCTAATTGAACGTCTACATCACTAGCAAAACGCCATCCTAAATTTTCTAATTCAGAATGTTGTTTTAAAAACCAAGCCGCTGCAAATGAATTGGATCCACCGGCTTTCCAGTTTTGGCTAAAGCTAGCCTGATTTAAATTGACTCCTGTTGAAAAATTTTTTTTCCAATGTGGTTTTTCCAAATTATACAAGGAATCTTTTTTAGAAGTGGTTGAGTCTATTAAATGGTAACCCTGAACAGAAAGGGTACTGATTATAATAAAAATAAATATACTACTTAATTTCATATCTTAAATTTACAAAATATCTGCGTTTTAAAAACCTCATTTTGTTTTAAAATTTTTAAACCTTCCTCTGTATTAAAACAATCTGTATTACCCGTAAGCGGCTCAATGGCCACTGATTGATAATTTTCGGGAATAAAAACGCAACAATAATTAAAATCTTTATTGGGGAATTCAAGAATAAGTTTAGAATCTGGTCGCGTAGTTTCAAACATTTCAATTTGATGTGTAGCTACATTATTAGATAACGAAAAAATATTGTCTAAATTTTCATTATTTAAATTAAAACTATTTTTTTCATTCATATCTATTCCTTCCAAAGGTATCATTTGCGAATCTGAAAGGAATTTTAACTTAGGATTGAATTTAATTGTTAAATCTTTAGGGGATTTATCTTTCCATTTAAAATAGGGATGCCAGCCAAAGGAAAATGGAAGAGAAGTTTTTCCTGAATTTTTTATTTCGAAATAGATTCCTAAATCTCCAGTTTCCACCAATTCATATTTGACTTGAAAAAGAAAAGGAAATGGATAACCTTGAATATTTCCATCATAATTAAATTCTAATCGGATGGAATTTTCTTGAATTTCTTTTACTGAAAAAATAGATTGGTCGATAAAACCATGTATGGCATTATTTAATTCAGTTTCATTTATTTTTAATTGGTAATTTTTCCCTAGAAATGAATAATTTCCATTTCTTACCCGGTTTTGAAAAGGAAAAAGAAATGAACTAGGATGAAAGGGATTATTTTTTAATTCATATTTATCAACATCTGGAATTTCAATCATTTC
>JBJOIA010000094.1:0-5570 GCA_046047395.1 Bacteroidota bacterium
AATATTAAGGCGATTGTCAACCCTATCTTCACTCTAGACATAATTAATAAAGTTTAAGGTAAATTTAAGGTTGTAAAAATAATATAAAAAATTTAAATAATTAAAATAAAAATACAAAATAAAAACCTTTAAGTTTAATTAATTGTGTATTGTCTAATATTAATTGGACGTGTAAGGGGTATTAAACCAAATTTCAACACAATTAATTGTCCCATATCACCTGTACTATAATTTACGAATCCAGTACCCAAGCCCATATGTCCTTCCTTAATAATAATTTTTAATTCTCTTCTTAGGGGATATAATTTTAGGGCTAAATTATAGCCAAATGGTTGATAGTATTCATTTTTAGGTTTTGATGCATCTTCTGCAACGGAAAGAACATTGACGGAACGAATAAACTGAAGAGATTGTGGGTTATCACCGTCTGAAATCCAATTAGATCCGATTAAACCGATAGCTTGAGGTATATCTTTTACATAGTTAATAACTTCTTCGTTGGACCCTGCTTCATAGATATTCAATTTATCCTGATTAGATAGACCGAATTTATCTAGGAGAAAACGTAGGTTACTTGAATTACCCTTATCTACAACCAAAACAATTTTACCACTGGTTTTCTTAGCTCCTAATTCTTTCCAATTGGTGATTTCTCCTTTTAAAATTCCAGATAATTGATCCAGATTAATTAAAGTATCGGTATTTGCTTTTCCAGTAATCAAGGCGATACCATCCATGGCAAATTTAAAACTACGGTATTTTATTCCATCGATATTGAAATTCTCCATTTCTTTTTCATCCAGATCTCGGGATATTACAATACCGCGAACCCGGTCATTTAATAATTCTGCTACTGCCTCATTTTCTGGAAACTCTACCATATTTATTTTTGTATACTGATAAATATTTTCGAAGGCTTTAATTTCGGCATTTACAATGGGTGCAAAGGATTGATCCACAGCTATTGTAATTTCTCCAGAAGCTGGCCCATCCAATTCTTTGGTATTAGAATTATTACAGGAGGAAATAAAAAGGGAAAGAATACCAAGGATAAATAATTTAGTTTTCATCTTCATAGGATCCATATTTTTCTTCATTGATTTCTTTATAAAATTTATAAGCACGGTATATTCTAAATAAACCGTAAATTATAAATAAAGTTCCCATTAAATACTGTGTTTGGATTCCCATAAGAACTCCAAAGTCTATTTCTTCCGTAAATTCAAGGTAAAACCCTACAACCACATAGGCTATACCAGCGATTGATTTAAAAAAAAGGTTGATAAATTCTGAATTGCTCATAAATTGAAATTATAAAAAAAAAACAGGCTTGCCAAATTTAATTGACAAGCCTGTAAATATACTCAAATTACCTTATTCTGATAATTGGAATGTAATAGGCTGAGTAAATCTTGAACGTACCGCACGGCCTGATTGTTTACCAGGATTCCATTTTGGTCCGTTTTGGATTACACGCATCGCTTCTTCGTCACAACCGAAACCTACAGATTTCAATACTTTGATATCTTGAATAGATCCATCGATATTCACGACAAATTGAACGTATACTCTACCTTGTACATTTGCTCTTTGAGCTGCAGCTGGATATCTTAAATTCTTTTGAAGATATCTTGCGAAGGCTGCAGGTCCACCAGGGAATTCCGCCATTTGTTCAACCGCTGTAAAGATTTGCTCTTCCTTCGGTTTAGGTGGTTCAACTGGTTGTTCAACCTTAGCAGCATCTGGATCGATAGGCACATCGAATACCTCGTCTTCTCCAATTACTGTTTCTGAGGCAGTATTTCCTTTTACCTCTTCAGGAGGTGGCTCTGGCTTCTGAACCTCTTCATCCCTCTTAATTTCTGGAGGTAAGAATTTGGTTGTGGTAACCTTTGGCGCCTCTGGTGGAGGTGGCGGTGGAGGTGGAGGTGGCGGTGGTACTACTTCATCTTTAGGTGGAGGAGTATCGATTTTCATTATCTCAGCTACTACTTCTTTCTTTTCAGCAGGACCTAAATCCAGTGATTTGACAACAGCAGCTAATAAAATCGCTCCTATGAATAAAGAAGAACCAATCACGGTCGCTCTTTTCATTAACTTTGGATAAGTCTTACGAAGGAAAAATGCTCCATAAGCTTTGTTCTTATCCTTAAAGATAATGTCATCTAAGGTTAGATCATTATTTAAAACTTTATCTGACATACTAATTTAAATTAAAATTGTTAACTAGGCTTAGAGCCAATTATAATCCTGATTCTTCAATTGTTTGTTCTGTAATAGGATCTAATTCAACTAGTGCATAACGCTTATTATTTGTGATAGCACATTCATCTAACATATCTACAATATTTTTATATTTCGCAGTTTTAGATGGTTTAATTACGATTGTAAAATTATCTCCTACTCTCGCTTTTAATGTTGAAATTATATCTCTGATTCCAGTATCTGAATAATCAGTTACCTTTACGACAGCCGTCTGACCTGGAATTCCTTGAAAATAATAAATTTTCGCAGAATCAGGCACTACAGTTAAGGTCTCAGATTCCTTGATGGGCGACGTCTCCGTCGGGTCATCAGTTTTATCTGGCATATTCAACTGCATTGTAACAGGCTTAGCTAAAGTTGTTGTAAGCATGAAAAAAGTAATCAATAAGAAACCTAAGTCTACCATTGGAGTCATGTCGATTTTGGTCGACATCTTCTTGGCGCGTTTCTTACCACTTTTATCACCTTGACTGGAGCTATCTATTTCTGCCATTTTTCTTCTGTTTAATTATTATTATTGAGGTTTATTCTCTGGTGACGTTACAAGTTGGAATACGTTAATATTCTGTCCTTGAAGCGTAGCAACAATATCTGCAAAGGTTTTATAATTAGAATTAGCATCACCTTTGATAGCTATTTTAATTGCAGGGTTACTCAATTTGGCATATCCAATCCAGAATCCTAATTCATTATTAGTAGAATCTGTTGGTACACCCATTAAGAATCCTTTTTCCTTTGCCTCTGCCGGCTTAACTTGTAATACTTGGTTTAAGGCTCCTGCTGGAAAACCGATCACCTCTGATGCTAGGAAATTTGCCTGCATTTCTGGTGTAACAGTTACTCCAAAACGATTCGCCATTCTCTCAAGCATAAAAGCTCTTGTATTCATATCTTCTGTAGCAATGAATACTTTGCCGTCATTCGAAACATTCACGGATAATATTCCGTCCTTTGTGTTTAAGGGTTTCTCTGAAATTGAGGTTGGTGGTGTAATGGTTACTGCCTCCTCCGGACGAAACTTCGCTGTTAGCATGAAGAATGTCAAGAGTAAGAAGGCCACATCACACATAGCCGTCATATCCAGGGATACACTTTGACGTTTGGCTTTAACTTTTGGCATAACGATTAATTTTTGAAATTTTAAAAATTATTTTCAATTGGACTGGTCAACCCAGCTAATTGCTTCAAAAATTAACTGTGGTGTGCAGCGTAGTTTTGGTTTAATGATAAACCAATCTCGTCAATGCTATAAGTTAATTCATCAATACTTGAAGTAAAGAAGTTATAACCAATGATACAGATTGCAGAAGAACCAATACCTAAAGCTGTATTTACTAGTGCTTCAGAGATACCGTTTGCTAATGCTGTTGCATCTGTTGATCCTCCTGAATTACCTAAAGCGGCAAACGCCTTAATCATACCTACTACCGTTCCGAATAGACCGATCAAAGTTGATACGGATGCTAAGGTTGCGATAATTGTAAGGTTTTTCTCTAAAATTGGTAATTCTAAAGAAGTAGCTTCTTCAACTTCCTTGCTAAGAGCAGCTAATTTTTGCTCCTTGTCCAAAGACTTGTCGCCAACTAATTGCTGATACTTTTTAACAGCAGCTAATGTAACGTTTCCAACGGAACCTTTTTGCTTTTCACAAGCCTTAATAGCTCCCTCAACATCGTCTTTGTCTAATGACGCCTGGATAGAACGAACGAATTCATCCACTTTACCAGTACCTTTAGCTTTACGAATTGTTAATAATCTTTCAATTGAAAATACAAGAGCGATTAAGAAACATGTCATTAAGAAGGGTACTACAACTCCACCTTTATAAACGATACCGAAGTAATCTCCAGGTACTGGGTGATTGTTGTTGTCTCCTCCTTCAAAGTGAGATCCATCTCCAAAGTATAAATGGAATGTTGCCTCAGCGATGATAAATAACAATAAAATGATCACGCCGGAACTAATTCCGCCTGACTTTTTCTTGTCGTTCTTTGCAGCTGGCTTTGCAGCTGGCTTTGCTTGTTGTGTACTCATTTTTTTTGGTAATTTGGGGTTAATAATTATTTATTTTAAAAATTATTGTCCGCCCGCAAATATGATAGGTAGTTTTCATAGTTTTACCATCAACGCATGGGACGTATTCACAAATGTAATGTAATTCTTAATAATTTTACAACCCTACCAAAAGTTTTACAATAGCTTAAACAATTCTATACTGTTTTATCTTTGTACTTATTTAATATTTTCAGTATTTTTTTGCATAAATTAAGGTACTATTTTTAGAAAAAAAATTTTTCAAAAAAATTAAAAAAAATTATCTTTAAATCATGGATTCTCCCTATATCAAAAAAACTCCTCGTGCATCCACCAGAAATACTGAGAATCTTTCTGTTGGTCAGGCCATAGATAAATTAATTTCCCTCTATAAATTAGAAGGTAAATTGAATGAAGTGGCTATTCAAGATGTTTGGGAAGATCTTCTTGGTAAACCCATCGCCCTTAGAACAACAGAAATTTATATCAAGAAAAATATTTTGTTTTTAAAAATTGAATCAGCTCCTTTGAAAAATGAACTTTGGCTAGCTAAAGATAAATTATTGGAAAGGCTCAATCAAAAACTTGGTAATACATTATTAAAAGAAATTAAATTTATATGAGCATTATCCCCCCTTTCCTTCAAGCTGGAGACCAAGTACATCTTATCTCCCCCTCCTCCCCTTCCAATTCCTTAAATTGGCTGAAAGGTAAAGAGGTTCTTGAATCCTGGGGATTATCCACCTCTTTGTCCCAAAATATAAATTTAACACATAACGGATTAGCTGGGACCGACGAACAAAGACTTGATGACCTTCAGGATGCTTTGGATAATCCAGACATTAAAGCTATTTTTCCAATTCGTGGAGGGTATGGACTAACGCGTATCATTGATTATTTAGATTTTACGAAATTTATCGAAAAACCGAAATGGATTGTAGGATTCTCTGATATAACCGCCTTACATCTTGCTTTAAGTACTTTGGATATCGCCTCCATTCACGGACCAATGCCCAATAATTTCCTCGAAAATGAAAGTTCAAATAAACTAGATTTACTTAAAGGTCTTCTTTTCGGAAAGGCACCAAACCTCCAACTTCCAGAACATTCTTTAAATAAAAAAGGGAAATTGGAAGGAAAAATTATAGGCGGAAACCTCTCCCTAATTACGCAAACCTTAGGAACCTCCTCTTTCCCAAATCCTGATAAAAAAATATTGTTTATTGAAGATGTGGGTGAAAAATACTACCATATCGATCGAATGATGGTTC
>JBJOIA010000095.1:0-4084 GCA_046047395.1 Bacteroidota bacterium
GCGAAATCTGGATAATCTACAGAAGATTCTGAATAAGTACCAAAATCCTTAGTTTCATGACCTAATTCATTTAAATAATCAATTAATTGAGGTTTATACGAATAACCAGCATGATCACCTCCAACAGCAATTTTCATTCTATTAATTTTTATTTTTTATAGTTTAAGAATTCATTCATATTAAGTGTATTAAAAGTAAGATCCCTAATAAGACCCCCTTTTTGAGCCACTTTTACTCCATATTCCATCTCAACCATTTTGTCTTTTTGATGGGAATCAGGGTTGATGGAAACCATTACATCTTTTTCTAGTGCAAGATAAAGAAAACGCCAATCAATATCTAATCGGTACGGACTAGCATTTAATTCAACAGCTACTTTATTGGCTTTGCAGGCGTCCAAAATAATATTATAATCTAAAGGAAATCCTTTTCGTTCCAAAAGTAATCTTCCGGTTGGATGTCCTAATATACTCGTATAAGGGTTTTCAATTGCCCTTAAAACCCGATTCATTGCCTTATCTAAATCCATTCCTAATTGAACGTGAACGGAGGCTACCACATAATCAAAACTAGCAAGAATTTCAGGATTATAATCCAAGGACCCATCTGGTAAAATATCGGCTTCTACTCCTTTCAAGATTTTAAAATCTGTCCATTTTTTATTCAGTTCATCAATTTCCCGATGTTGTTGTTCTACTCTTTCAGGTTGCATTCCATTTGCAAAGGCTAGATATTGTCCGTGATCTGCAATACCAAAATAGGATAAACCCATAGACCTAGCAGATTCTGCCATTTCTAAAAGCGTATTTTTACCATCTGAATAGGTGCTATGATTATGCACACAACCCTTTAAATCTTGGTATTGGATTAAATCTTTTTCTTGATATTTTTCAGCCCACTCCCATTCTTTATGTCCTTCTCTCATGGGAATTGGAATAAAGGGTTTTTCTAAACTTTGATAAATTGTTTTTTCAGTTTGAAAATTAATAGAATTAATTTTCTCGAAAAAATTAATTTGTTCAAGATGTTTAGGGGCAGAGGATTGTTGAAACTGTATTTTAATAAAATCATCCGGACTACACCAAAAAATTTCTATTGGCAGGGATTTATCCTGAAAATTCCCTCTCCAAATAAATGGTGAACTATTTTTAAAATCCTCTTTAAAATCAGGATTGGATGAGAGTTGAAAACCAGCACCAAAACTATCCTCGGTTTCCACAACAAAACTTAAAACGGAAATCACTTCTGAATTCCTTCGCAATTCACCCGATATTTCAACTTTATTGAATAATTTATTTAAAGAATTTTGAATAATTAAGGCTAATTCTGTACCAACATGAATTCGAACTTTATTAGCATTCGATTTCATAAAATCAATATACTCCAGAATATTGGCTGTCATAGACTTTCCAAAGCCTTTGATAGACTCTAATTCTCCTGATTTACATATAGATTCAAGCTGGGTAAGATCGGTAACACCCTTATTTATCCAAATTTGTCTGGTCATTTTAGGACCTAAACCCTTAATTTTTAATATATCCAATAGACCCTTTGGAGTTTGTGCTAATAAAGACTCCAATTCAGGAGAATATCCATTTTCAATATATTCCTTTAGGATTTTTAGGATTGAATCCTTTACTCCAGGGATAGAAAGTAATTCTTCATCTGATGCATTCGCCAAATTATTGGGAAATTTTTCCATAGAACGGAGAGCAAAACTCAAGTTCCTTATCTTGAATTCGTTATAATCATGTAAGGTCCATAATTTAACCAATAATTCAAGGGAATCGATAATTTCTTCGTTATTTAGCATTAAAATCTCTATTTTCTAATTTCAATAATTTTATTTTTCTATCTAAACCCCATCGGAATCCAGTCAAAGAACCATTTTTTCCGATCACACGGTGACAGGGAATAATGATCGCAATTGGGTTATCTCCTACTGCTCCGCCCACAGCTTGAAAGGCTTTTGGATTCCCAATCTTTTTTGCAATCTCACTGTAGGTGGTTGTTTTGCCATAAGGAATTTCAAGAAGGGCCTTCCAAACAGATTTTTGAAATTCAGTTCCAAAATCAAAAGCGAGGGGTAGTTCAAAAACCTGAAGTTTTCCATCGAAATAATCCATTAAAGAAGTTTGAATTTTTATACCAAATTCGTCTAAATTATTGGATATTTCAATTTTTTCATCTTCTATCAAAGACATTCTAATGATTCCATTTGAGGAATATTGCACATAAATTTTTCCGAGTGGTGAGGATAGATTCAATTGTCGCATTTTAATATAATTGATTTCGTAAAATATCTTCTAGTGTTTCCCTTTTCCGAATTAATTTTAGTTCCCCATTATCCACTAATACCTCAGCGGGTAGATACCTTGAATTATAATGGGAGGCCATCGTAAAACCATAAGCACCTGCATTCATCATGGCAATAATATCTCCTTCTTTTACCTTATTGAGGGTTCTTTGATTTTGATGTCCTTTTAAATCGAATGAAAAGGTATCTGTTTCACAAATATAACCAACCACTCTATATTCTTCTTGTTGGGAATCATCTTCATTGGATGCATTGAATATATGGTGATAAGAGCCATACATCATTGGCCTTATTAAATGATTCAAACCAGAATTTATTCCCACAAAATTCAGAATTGGATCTTTCTTTACTACGTTTACTTGGCTCAGAAAGGTCCCTGCTTCAGAAACCAGGAATTTCCCAGGCTCAATCCAAAGGGTTAATTCTTTTCCATATTGATTACAAAAATCCTTAAAAGCAGCAACCATGGTTTGTCCAACCTCCTGAATATTAATACCTGGATCTTCTGGGGCATAAGGGACTTTAAAACCACCTCCTAAATCAATGATTTCAAGGTTAGGAAAATCAATTGCTAAATCAAAAATAGCTTTTGCTGCTAATTTAAAAGTATTTCCATCCTTAATATCTGAACCAGTATGTTGGTGCAAACCAATTAAATTGATTGAATATTTCTGAACGATATCCTTAATTTCTTGAATTTGATGAATTGAAATTCCAAATTTAGATTCAGGATGTGCTGTCATGATTTTATGATTACCACCTCCAACAACATGGGGTTTTAATCGAATCATACAGGGTTTGGAAGAACCATATTTAATTCCAAATTTTTCAAGAACAGAAAGGTTATCTAAATTAACCATTGCTCCTTTATCTACTGCGAATTCAATTTCAGAAAAATCTACACCGGAGGGAGTAAAAGTTATTTGATTTGGTTGAAATCCTGCTAATAATGCCAATTCAAGTTCTTGAGGAGAAACAACATCTATTTCTACCCCTTCAGCCCTCATCAATTTTAAAATAGATAAATTGGTATTGGCTTTACAAGCGTATTTTATCTTTAGGTTAATTCCTTGAAAGCTATTAGATAAAATAGAAATTTTTTCTCTAATTTTGTCACCATCGTAAAGATATAAAGGTGTTCCAAATTGATTTGCAATATCGGAAAGTTTATGTCCTTGAATTGAATAATTAATCATAATAAACAAATATCAACAAAGATACCATTTTTAAAATGAAAATTTCAAAACAAAGCTTATTCCTTTTAGTCCTTTTTTCAATTCATATAATACCTTTATTTGGGCAACTTAAATCAGGACCGATGTTGGGTTATTCGGATCTTAAAGAGGTGATGATTTGGGTCCAAACAAATGGTGCATCTACGGTACAAATCAAATATTGGGAAAAGGGTAATTCCAAAAATGTTCATTTTACAGAGAAAATGAGCACCTGGAAAGATGAAAATTTTACTGCTCATTTATTGGTGGATGAAGTAGAATATGGCAAAAAATATGAATATACTGTACTAGTAAATGGAAAAGCTCAAAGTTTTGAATATCCATTAGAATTTCAAACCCAAGATTTATGGCAATATCGTAAGGATCCTCCAAATTTTTCCTTTGCCTTTGGATCCTGTAATTATGTCAATGATGAAAAAAGTGATCGTCCGGGTAGTCCTTATGGTGCTAATTTAGATATTTTTACAACCATAGACTCAAAGCATCCTGATTTTATGATTTGGGGAGGAGATAATTTTTATTATCGTGAGCC
>JBJOIA010000096.1:0-21835 GCA_046047395.1 Bacteroidota bacterium
AGAAAATAATAGGACTCCAGATGAATATCATTATCAAAATTATCCCAACCTAAAACATTTTTAATAAAAGTAAATAATAATATGGGAATAAAATGAAAAAATGTTTGGAAATTGAATGGAATTGGACCTATTAATTTTTCATAAAAAAGGAAATAAAAAATAGGGGGATATAAAAATGATATGGCTATAATTGAGTTTTTTGTCCCCCAGATAGTTACATTATCTAGATTAATTTCGGAAATAAAATACGTAATACTGGTAATAATAAAAAAAACAAAAGTGGCTAGTTGCTTTTTTTCAATAATTATTTTAAACATGTTTAATTTTAGATAAATAATTAATCGGTTGAAAAATCGGTATAAAGATTTAAAAATAAACGAATAATAAATTATAATTTAATAGTTAGGTTGTATACATTTCTCTGAAATGTATACAATTCGCCTAAAAAATGCGCGTAAAATATGCAGTATTAAGAAAATATGAAGTTAAAGTATTATAACCAAGAAATAAATTCCCGTTGGAAATTATTCTTATTCGCACTCGATATTTTTAAAGAATTCATCAAAGGATTTAGAGAATTACACTTTAATGGTCCGTGTATAACAATTTTTGGATCCGCAAGATTTCAGGCAGACTCAATCCATTATCAAAATACCTTAGAACTTGCGAAAGAATTAAGTCATTTAGGTTTTGCGATTATGACCGGTGGAGGACCAGGAATCATGGAAGCTGCAAATAAAGGAGCAAAACAAGCTGGTGGATTATCCCTTGGATGTAATATTGAATTACCCCATGAACAAGTCCCTAATCCTTACCTCGATAAATTCACTACAATGAAATACTTTTTTGTTAGAAAAGAATTATTAAGGAAATATTCCCATGGTTTTGTGGTTTTTCCTGGTGGATTAGGTTCCTTAGATGAATTTGTGGAGCTTATCACTTTAATTCAAAATCATAAAATTGATAATTTTCCAGTTGTGGTTTTCAATATAGAATATCATCAAAATTTAATTGCCTATTTGGAGGATTTAAAAACACAAGGTGCAGTAAGTGAAGAAGATTATAAAACAATTTTATTTACGGATGATATCACAAAAGCTGTTCAACATATCACTGGAATTTGTAGTTTGGATAGAAAAGAAGAGAAAAAACGATTACGCTATTGGATTTTGGGAGAAAAATAAAAAGCCAAAAGAAAAATTCTCTTGGCTTTATTATTACACTTCATCAACAAACTAAATATCGTACTAAAACTACTTTAGAAATTTCATAATTTCAAGAAAACATTGAATTTTATTTGAAATCATTTACAATAAAGGGTTTTCCAACCTCTAGAATAACTTTTTTCTTTGTCCCTTTATAAATTAAAGTCAATTCTTGTAATTTTTTACTGATTAATTCTACATTTTTTAATTCCCCGTTTTCCCATTGAATATTCAGTTCTATATTCCCTCTAGCCTTTAATCCATTCATTTTGCCATTTTGCCATTCTTGGGGAATAGCTGGCAATAATTCAATTGAATTCTTATTTGATTGTACAATCATTTCAGCTACCGCAGCCGTCCCTCCAAAATTACCATCTATTTGAAAAGGAGGATGGGCATCCCATAGATTAGGATAGGTTCCTCCACCTCTAGCATAATTCGTTTCCATTTTATCAGGGGCAACATATTTCAATAATTCACGGTACATCTTGTAGGCATGGTCACCATCTTTTATTCTAGCCCATAAATTTATTCTCCAACCTTTGGACCAACCTGTAGTTTCATCGCCTTTAATTTCAAGGGCCCTTTCAGAGGCTTTTACAATTTCGGGCAAAGATTCATAATTAATATGGTGGCCAGGATATAAGCCAAATAAATGAGATTGATGTCTATGTTTAATTTCTGGTTCTTCAAAATCGTAATACCATTCTTGTAAACTACCATTTTTTCCTATTTGGTAAGGGTGAAGATTTTCTAAAGTCTGCGAAATTTTTTCAGAAAAATCATTTTTAATCCCCAAAACTTTTTCTGCTTCTAATAAATCCATAAATAACTCACGAATCATCCCCATATCCGAAGTTGATCCAAAAGAAGTAGCAACCCTTTTACCATCCTGACTCAAGAATTTATTTTCGGGCGAGGTACTAAGCATGGTAACCAATTTTCCATTAGGGCCCTTTATTAGAGTAGATAAACAAAATTCTGCTGCCCCTTTCATAATTGGATAGGCCTTTTCTTTCAAGAAAATTTCATCCAACGTAAATAAATAATGTTCCCATAAATGCGTGGAAGTCCATGCTCCGCCCATATTCCAATTTGCCCAAACGGGATCCCCATTTCCAAAATCTCCTACGGGATTTGTCATTGCCCAAATATCTGAATTATGGTGAGCAACCCATCCTGGGGCATTGTAAAAGGTTTTAGCTGTAATTTCTCCAGTCTTAGAAAGATTCGAAATGAAATCTAGAAAAGGGAGATGCATTTCTGAAAGATTGGTGATTTCTGATGGCCAATAGTTTTCTTCGACATTTATATTTACCGTATAATTTGAACTCCAAGGTGGTTGAATATAGGGATTCCATAAACCTTGGAGATTTGCAGGCACACCTGGAGTTCGAGAACTTGATATTAATAAATATCTTCCATATTGAAAATAAAGAGCCTCTAAATAGGGATCTTTTTTTCCTTCCATATAGCGAATAAGTCGTTTTTCTGTAGAAATGCTTTCCTTTCCAGCTAGTGAACCAAGTTCAAAATGTACGCGATTAAAAAAGTATTGATAATCATTGATATGATTAATTTTTAAGGACTCGTACGATTTTTGGGAGGCGAGTTTGATATTAGATTCACAATTTTCTAAATCATTTTTTCCTTCGGATACAGGATCTTTATCAAAACCGTTAAAGCTTGTCTCTGTGCTAACTAGAATGATTGCTTCAGAACCCTTTGAATAATGAATGGCAGTATCAGAATAAATAATTTTACCATTGATTGGAATAACCTTTACGATGGCAGTAAAATGGGTGGTATGCGATTCGTCATTTAAAATTGCATTTTCTCTTCTCTTATAATAATTGGGCTCAGCCTTGGTTGGGGCTTTTCCTTCCAAATAAAGCAATCCATTATTTACCCTAACGGAGGATTTCAATTGTGAATTTGTATGAATTGAAAAATCCAATGATTTACTTTTAGTTGATTTAATTCGGATTGCGATTACCTTGTCTGGTTGAGAAACAAAATATTCTTTTGAAATCTTAGCATCCTGATTATCATAAATAACAGTGGCAATTGACTTGTTTAAATCAAGATCTCGATAATAATTCTCTGGCTTTTGATCTTTATAATCAATTAATAAGGTGCCCAATGGCGCATAGGATTCTGAAAATTTACCTTGAATATGTTTAATTAATGAATCCGCTAATGGAAAATTTTGGTTCTGAATAGCTTCTCTAATTTCAGGAATGAAAGTATAGGCTTTGCGATTCATAAATGGGTCTACTGGGGATCCAGACCAAAGGGTAATATCATTTAAATAAATTTTTTCGGAGCTTGTTCCTCCAAAAATCATTGCACCTATTTTTCCATTTCCTAGTGGCAGAGCTTCCTCAAAAAATTCAGCTGGACGTTCATACCAAAGTTTTAAATTTGAATAATTGTCCATCATTGGTTTTTGGGCAAATAAAGAACAATGAAGGACAATAAAAAATAGAATAAGGATATTTTTCATATTTAATAGGTTTTTGAAATGGCAATTTAATTAATTTTTTTTCATAAATTAAAACAAAAAAAAATGAAAAATAGAATTTTGTCCATCGACCTTTTCCGGGGAATGGTGATGTTTTTATTAGTAGGAGAAGCCACGGAATTATATCATTTTTTTAGGGAATCTGACAGTCAATGGGTTCATTTTTTGGGCACTAGATTGGATCATCATGCATGGCATGGTTTATATTTTTGGGATTTAATTCAGCCATTTTTTATGTTTGTGGCTGGGCTAAGTATCCCTTTTGCGGTTCAGTCTAGAAAAGCAAAAGGGGAATCGGATTCGTTAATTTTAAAACATGCCATAAAAAGAGCTTTTATTTTACTTTTTTTAGGCTGGGCTTTGTATTTTATTGGGGCAGGGAGGCTGGTTTGGCGATTTCAGAATGTATTAGCTCAATTATCTATCACGTATTTATTCAGTTTTTTGATAAAGGATTTAAAGTTAGTTTACCAAGGTGCTATTTCAATCATTATTTTAATTTTATATGATTTGATTTATCGTTATTTTCCGGTTGAAGGGTATAATCAGCCTTGGGAATTATACCATAATTTTGGCGCTTGGTTTAATAATTGGATTGAAGGTGAGGTTAATTCTACTGAATGGGCTAGTTTTAATTTTCTATCAACCATGGCACATACTATATGGGGTATGATGGTTGCTTATATAATTTTGAAAAATTTAAGTGAAAAAGAAAAATTAAAAACCTTAATATCTTTGGCTTTTGGATGCTTGATTATAGGTTATGGATTAGATATTTTGGAGATAACACCCATTATAAAAAAGATTGCTAGTTCAAGTTTTGTATTCGTTTCAGGTGCATATTCGATTTTAGTTTTTGTCCTTTTTTATTATTTATTCGATATAAAAAAATATCCTTTTAAATGGGGGAAATGGTTTATTTACTATTCTAAAAATAGTTTATTCATTTATTTATTCTTTCATTTAGGAGGGGCACATTGGATATTCTCCAATATTTCCCCTTTTCCTAAACTTATCATGAATAATCTATTACTATCTGAAATTTCTACTAGCTTACTAACTTGGATCGTTCTTTCCTATTTATGTAAATACCTAGATGAGAAAAATATTTATTTAAAAATTTAATTTATAATTTATAGGATAAACCAAGGGAAAAATTTCGTGGACTTGCTGGAAGAATCCCTTCTCCACTTGTTCCTCCACGGTTTCTTTTATTAAAATATTTTTGATCGGACAAATTACTCACTGAACCTTTCAGGATAAAATGTTTATTGAATTTATAAGTAAATGAAAGGTCTTGAACCGTATATTCTGGGATTAATCCAACTGTTGCTGTTTCGTTTGCCAATTCAGTATTTGCTGCATCTGCAAAGGAAGATGAAACATAATTCAATAAATACGTGATGGAAAATCTATTCAAGGAATAGGTGAACCCTGATCGAAGAATCGTATTTGGAGCATATTCAATTCGGTTTCCTGCTAAATTTGTTCCGTTGCTTAATTGATAATCCTGATAACGTGCATTAGTTAAACCTAAGGATGTAAATAATGAGATATAGCCAAAGCGGGATCTTCCCCACCATGCCGTTACTGGGTCATATTCAATATAAGCTTCTAACCCATCTGTAAGACTATTTCCTAAATTAGTTTGAAATAAGGATCCATTTGCTTGAGTGATTGTTCCTACCTGATTAAAATATTTCATATTGAAATAATTAATATCATAACGAAGGTAATTCTTTAACTTTCCTTTAATTCCAAAATCGAATACATGAGCGAATGCATCCTGAAGGTTAGGATCCACTATCAAATCAGTATTTGAAGGAGCCAATTGTGAATTGGTAATTGGCTTGAAAGTTTTATTGAAATTAGAAGTAATGGAAAGGCCTTCTGCAATTTGAAGGTTTAAACCTGTTCCATATAATAGAATGGAACGTATTTTTTCAGGAAAATCAAATCTTGATTCATTCGTTGAATTAAAATTATTGCGAAAGGCTGAAAAATGAATATTTTCATTTCTTAACCCTAGGGTCCAATTTAATTTATTTGTTAGATGAATATTTGATTCAAAAAATAGGGCAAAGTTATTATTTGTAAAATTTAAATTTCCTGCCGCTGGAGTTAATATTGTTTCATCATAAACTGTTGAATTCGTTCCAACAGCATTTTGATTTTTAATTATATTAGATTGTAAGAATTTAGCTCCGCCAACCCATAAAAACTTAGAACCAAGAATATTTGATTTTCCGGAAATTCTTAATTCTGAACCATTGGTAGCATATTCATCTCTTGAAAAAGCTCTATTTGCGTATCCATTTATTGGATCATTAATATCTTCTATAGCGTTGCCTTGATTAAAGCCTAGGTATACTCGTCCACTTTTAACGGTATAAGCTTGCCATTCCAAATTAATTTTATCATCTATTTGAAAGGAATAACGTAAGGTTGGCATTAACCAATTATACGTAAACCAGTTTCTTGATCGGTTGGATATTTGGATATCTTGATCAAATTGTTTTTGCGTTAAGCCTCCTGGTTGTTGGGCAAGGGCATCTGCATAGGTTAATTCAAAAGAAAGATCTGAATGTTTATTTATTTTTCTCTTTACTAGAAAATAGGATTGATTGGAATTAAAATTACTATTCGGTCTAAAACCATCTCCTTTTCTATACTGATGGGAAGCAATAACTGCCCATTTCTCATTTCCTACCCGAAGCTTGCCAAAAGTACTCGATAGCCCAAAAGAACCTAAACTTTGGGAAATTTGTCCATTCAATTTTTCACTGAAATTTGGTTTTTCTAGAACATAATTGATTAAGCCCCCAATTTGCGGACCATATTGTAAGGAAGCGGCGCCACGAATGATATCTATTCGCTCTAAAATTTCCGCAGTAGGAGTGAAATAGGCTTCATTATATCCTAAAGGATCTGGAGTAAAATCATGCCCGTTTAGTCTATTATTAAAATCCCATGATCGATTGGTGGAAAGTCCACGAATAGAAATGGACGTATTCAAATTTGAGGGATCGGATTCCATAATATTCATTCCTGGATTTTTCGAGAATACTTCTCTAAGGTTTTGATTTCCTAGGTTAATATCCATTTTTGCAATTTCAATTCTTTCCGCTTTTTTCCCGGCTACAAGCATGGTTCCTTCCAATTCTTGCATTAAATCTGGACCTTTTACACCCGGACTAGCTTTAATTATTACTTCATTTAATAATTTAAAATTAGGAATTAGTTGAATCTTATGGGGGATTTGCGATAATTGGGAAACTTCAAGGGTAGAGGTTTCAAAACCCATTGCTCCGATATTTAGGGATAAGGGAAATTTCAATGAATTTTTTGGGATAGAAATAATACCATTTTCATCACCAAGAAACCCTTTTAGGGAACCTTTTATTTGAATATAAGGGAATTCAATTTGGGTAGAATCATTATTAAAAACTTGAATTTCAATATTTTGTGCAAATATTTCAATATTAAATAAGGATAATAATAAAGCAATAATGAGGTACTTTTTCATCTTATTGTTATTTAGATTAATTAAAAATAATGGCAAATATACATTATTATTTAGATTAATTCCAAATAAATAATTCGAAAAAAAATGATAATTTTGGAAATAATTTAAAAACTATGGGAAATTTAATTCATAATGTATTTTTTACATTAAAAAATCCGAATTCGAGGGAAGACAGAGATGCTTTATTGGAAGGACTTAAAATATTAAAGGGGATACCCCAGGTGAAGAAGGCACATATTGGGGTATTGGCTTCAACGGAGCAGAGGGATGTGGTAGATGTGGATTTTCAGGTAAGTGAGACTTTATTTTTTGATTCTGAGGAAGATCAACAGATTTATCAGGACCATCCGATTCATCATGAATTTATTGCTAAATGCAGTTCATTATGGGCGAAAGTGAGGGTATTTGATACAATTGATGTTTAATATTTTACCATATGATGGTGAGGCCAATTATTATGGGCCAATATTTCCTCCATTAAAGCGTAAAGAATTAGAAAAAATATTATTGGAGACTGTACCATGGGAGAATGATAGAATATTCATCTATGGTCGGGAGATTATTACCAAAAGGAAAATAGCTTGGTTAGGTTCGGAGCCTTTTGATTATAGATATTCAAAAAATACGAAGAAAGCTTTGCCTTTTTCTCCAGTGGTGGAGGAGATTAAATCCTACATTGAAGAATTGACCCAGGAAAGTTTTAATTCTTGTCTTTTGAATCTTTATCATTCTGGGGATGAATCTATGGGATGGCATAGAGATAATGAACCAGAACTTAAAAAACAGGGAGCAATAGCATCTTTAAGTTTTGGTGCAAACAGGGTTTTTCAATTTAAACATATTGAGACGAAGGAAAAAATTGAAATTGAATTAGAATCTGGGAGTATGTTAATGATGAAGGGGGTTATTCAAGACCATTGGTATCATCAATTACCTAAACGTTTGAAGGTTCAGGAATCTCGAATAAACTTAACATTTAGAACGATTATTCAATAAAAAAGGGGCTGATAGCCCCTTTTTTTAATATCAAGAAAAATAATATTATTCTTCAGATTTTTCAGTCTTTGTAGACTTTTTAGCTTTCGCTGCAGGTTTTTCTTCTTTAGCCTCTGCTTCTTTCTTTTCTAATTTTTTGATTGCCTGCTCTCTTTCAACTCCTTCCATTTGCTCTTTTAAAGCAGAAAGTGCGTCGATATCTCCCATTGTTGATTTCTCAGCAGCTGGAGCTTTTTCCTTAGTTGCTTTTTTGGAAGCTTTTTTAGGAGCTGCTTCTTCTGAGGTTTCAATTGGGTCAGAGAATGTACGAGTATGAGAAAGTGTAATTTTCTTATCATCCTTCAAAAACTCAGTAACTACGAAATCTAAGGATTCTCCTAATTCTGCAACAGACTCATCTGCTTTCACTAATTGCTTAATAGCAGCTGTTCCTTCGATACCATATGGTAATTCTAGGGTTGCAAATTTATCTGTTTTAGAAATGATTGAACATTTATGAATTGATCCTACAGTAAATACAGATTCAAAAGTATCCCAAGGATTTTCTTCTAATTGCTTATGGCCTAATGCTAATCTTCTATTATCAGCGTCTAATTCAATAACGATAACGTCTAATGAATCTCCAACTTTAACGAATTCAGATGGATGCTTGATTTTCTTAGTCCAAGACAAATCAGATACGTGAACTAATCCGTCGATACCTTCTTCTAATTCAAGGAATAAACCGAAATTAGTTAAATTTCTAACAGTACCTTTATGTTTAGTACCTACAGCATATTTCTCTAATAAATCTTTCTTATCCCAAGGATCTTCTGTTAATTGTTTAACACCAAGAGACATTTTTCTTTCTTCTCTTTCTAATGTTAAAACAACTGCTTCCATCTCATCACCTACTTTAAGGAAATCTTGTGGATTTCTTAAATGCTGAGACCAAGACATTTCAGAAACGTGAATTAAACCTTCTACACCAGGTAAAACTTCTAAGAATGCACCGTAATCAGCAACATTTACGATTTTACCTTTAACTTTAGATCCAACTACCACATCTTCAGATAATGCTTCCCAAGGATGAGCTTGTAATTGCTTCATACCTAATGAAATTCTCTTTTTGTTTTCATCAAAGTCTAAAACAACCACTTGGATTTTTTGGTCTAATTTCAATAATTCTTGTGGGTGGTTAATTCTACCCCATGAAATATCAGTAATATGAAGTAATCCGTCTACACCACCTAAATCGATGAATACACCGAAATTAGTCATGTTCTTGATAACTCCTTCTAATACTTGACCTTTATCTAGGTTAGTCAAGATAGTTTCTCTTTGTTCTTCTAAATCTTTTTCGATTAACACTTTGTGAGATACTACCACGTTATTATTAGTATGGTTAATTTTAACCACCTTAATATCCATGTTTTTACCTACAAAAATATCGAAATCACGGATTGGCTTAACATCAATTTGAGAACCAGGTAAGAATGCCTCAATTCCATAAATATCGATGATTAAACCTCCTTTAGTACGACGCTTAACATAACCAGAAAGAACGCTATCTTCTTCAAGAGCTTTCTCTATGTTTGTCCAAGCACCCATAACTTTCGCTAATTTTCTTGATAAAATCAATTGTCCATTAGCATCTTCTTGGTTTTCAATATAAACTTCAACCTCATCACCAGCTTTTAAATCTGGCATGTCTTTGAATTCAGAAGCAGAAACTAAACCGTCTGATTTAAAACCGATATTAACAATTACCTCACGGTCTGTTTTGCTAACAACGATTCCTTTTACAACTTCCTTTTCTGTGATTGAACTAATGGTAGCTTCGATTTGAGCTTCCATTTCTTTGATTTGAGCCTCTGTATAGTTAGCTCCAAATCCTTTTGACTGTAAATCGTTCCAGTCAAATTCTTTTTTGTTTTCTGACATAAAAAATATCTTGCCTTGGATACATCAATGTGTCAGGCACTCACATTGAAATTTAGTTAAACATAATTTTCCAAAATGGAGTGCAAAATTAGTCAAAAAAATGGATCTAACAAAAAAAATTACAATAAATTACTTATTCAAAATCAATGCTTTATGCGTCTTTCTCATTATTTAACAAAAAACTGATAAATGGTTGTAGAAATATTTTTTTCCCCAGGCCTTAAAACGGTTGAGGGAAAATTAGGTTGATTAGGGGAATCTGGAAAATGTTGGGTTTCCAAACAAAATCCTGAACGTTTTCCCATGGCCACTCCTTCTGAAGAATTCAAGGTTCCATTCAAATGATTGGCTGAATAAAACTGTACAGCAGGTTCTGTGGTGAATACTTTCATTCCTCTTCCTGATTCTGGCTCATATGCCTCGGCAGCAAAGATTAATTCATTTTTCTTATTTTCAAAGACCCAGCAATGGTCATATCCTGAACCCAAATGCAATTGTTCCTCATTAGCTTCAATTCTTTCTCCAATTCTATGAAAATCTAAGAAATCCATTACGGTTCCTTTAACTTCGGCTAAATTTCCAAGAGGAATTAAATATTCATTTACTGGGAGGTATTTAGGGGCATTAATTTTCAATTCATGATTTAATACATCCCTAGAAAAATCTCCAGACAAATTAAAATAGGCATGATTTGTTAAATTTATAACAGTAGCTTTATCAGTCTCTGCTTCATAATCAATTTTTAATTCATTAGAATTGGTCAAGGTATAAACTACTTTCACTTTAAGATTGCCTGGAAAGCCCTCTTCCATATCTTTTGAGAAATAGCTTAATTCTAATTTAGCCTCCTCTCCTGAAATTCTTTTTGCATCCCATACCTTTTTATCGAATCCTATTTTTCCTCCGTGCAAAGAATTGGGGCCATTATTGACAAACAAATTATATTCTTTTCCATCTAAACTAAATTTACCATTGGCGATACGGTTTCCAAATCGGCCTATTAAGGCTCCAAAAGAACGGTTCTTGGTTGCATAGGTTTCAATATCAGGAAGATTTAAATTGACATTTTCAAATTTCCCGTTTTTATCTGGGACGATAATATCGGTAATAATTCCTCCATAATTAATGATTTTTACTTGCATTCCATTGGAATTTTTTAACGTAAATTGCTTGATTTCCTCTCCAGTTGAGAGTTTTCCATAGTTTTCTTCCATGATTGATAGATTTTGACGTCGGTTCATTACCTCTCGCCAAGTAGTTAAAATAATCTTATTTTTCTTTAAATATTCTTTTAATTCGGGAGACATCATTGCAAGCATATCCCCTTTTCTGGTTGGACCAGAACTTGAAATCTTTTCAAAAATTTCGGAAGGGTCGGTACAATGCATGATGACCATTGTCAGACCGGGTTTCAATAAATCCAAGGATTCCATATATTGCTTGGCTGCATCTTTTTGCATTTCTTCATCAGAAATTTTCGTACCTTTTGGATAATTGAATCCATAGGAAACATTGTGCAAATCATCCAATACGGGAAGTCCGGCATTCCAGAGCATTTTTCCAATTTTTTGGGCTTCTGGTTTTGATAGAATGGCTCCTGCTTCTGTTTGCATGATCAAAGTGGCGTGTCCGCCTGGGAACATCACGGGAATATGCTTTTCCATTCCCAATTGAAGGTATTTTTCAAGAAATTCTTTTTTTGCAAAAAGAGTCCCCATGTGAGAATCCAAATGGGTTGGTTGCCAGCCTGCAGTTAAAGACCGATCCAATTGACTTCTGATTTCTTGGTCTACTTCATCTGGAGAGGCATTCAAAACAACTTTCAAGACATTAGGGTGCATTGCACCTTCTTTATCAACTAATCCAGGAACTTGTGATTTACCAGCAAGAGGACCCCACCGATAATGCTTCCATTCAGAAGTCAGGGTTAAATGAAGACCTGCATCGGTTTCTGGATATTCTTTTAGAAAAGGTATAAACTCTGAGACCCAAGGACAAGACATCATAATAGAAAGGGAATTTGCCACCCCTTCGGTTATAGATTTTCTTGCTCCTTCGTTTGAATCCCAAGACATTCCAACATCATCCACATGAAGGATGACTACTTTAGCGTCTTTTGGATAGCCTAGTTTCTCCGCGTAGGATTGTGCGTTTAAGGAAAATATCCCAAAGCAAAAAATTGCAATATTGTAGAATTTCATAGGATTTAGAGAATCTATTAATTCTAGAAAATTAATCAATTTTATTTAATAAATCTAATTCCAATTTTTACGGGAGTAAAGGAAGCATCTTGAATTAGAGACGTTCCGGTTTTAATAAAAATATTTAAATTATTTTTTATTTTATAATTAGCTCCAACTGAAAATTCTGCCATTAAGTTTCCCGTTCCATTTTCATATTGATTCCAAACATGATTATACCCGAATTTAATATTTGTCAATAAATTTAATCGCGTATTAAAAGGAAGGTAGTCAACATCGGAATAAACCGCTAGACCATTTATTCCATTAAAATTTAGATAATCAGTCCCTATTCCTAGAAAAATTTTATTTTTATAACCAATACTATTGATTATTCCAAAATCAAATCCATTGTCAGCTTGTAATTTATATCCTTTCCAATTAGGTCCAACATCATAATCTATGGTATTTCTTATAAATTTTAAACCACCTGATTCAATTTTAAATGAATAGGTTAACTGAGAATATCCTTTTACTATTGAAAAAAAGAATACCAAAAAAACAAAAAAGAGCCTAAGATTGAACATGATAATTTAGTGGTTAAGGTTAATTAATAGAGACGCAATTTAATACGTCTCTATTATATTTTAATATTAATACGATTTTGCGATAGCGATAAAATCATCAGCTTTCAGAGAAGCCCCTCCGATTAAGCCTCCATCAACATCCTCACAAGCAAATAATTCTTGTGCATTTTTTGGATTACAAGATCCTCCGTATAAAATACTACAATTATCAGCTATAGTTTGGCCATATTTAGATGCAAGATGCTTTCTTAAATAAGCATGCATTTCTTGTGCTTGTTCAGATGAAGCCGTTAAACCTGTTCCGATTGCCCAAATTGGTTCATAAGCAATGACAATTTTAGAAAAATCCTCCTTTGATAAATGGAATAAACTTGCTGTCAATTGATCTGCAACAAATTTTAGGAAATCTCCATTCTGACGCATATCTAAACTCTCTCCACAACAGAAAATAGGCGTTAATCCGTTTTCTAAAGCGGCATTTACTTTTTCAGCTAATTGTTCATTGGTTTCATTAAAATATTCTCTTCTTTCTGAATGCCCTAAAATCACATATTTTAAACCTAAAGAAGCCAACATGGAGGCAGAAATTTCTCCAGTATAAGCACCTGAAGCTTTTTCATGACAATTTTGTGCTGAAACGGCTAAATTCTCCATTCCTTGCACCAATTGATTAATTTGGTTTAAATAAATTGAGGGAGTACCCATAATTACCTGAACATCTGCAGGAACTTCTGCCTTTACCTTCGCAATTACTTCGTTTGCTAATGCATTGGCCTCGTCTGCCAATTTATTCATCTTCCAGTTTCCCGCTACAATTTTTTTTCTCATTACTAAATTATTTATTTTTTAAAGTGCAAAAATACGTAATGATTTGAGATAGAACAATTAAATGAATATTAATTAATCTGAAGGGTGACTACAATATCATCTTCAACAGTGGGTAAGGTGGAACAATCTAAATGAACACCTCCTTCTTCAAATCTCCCTTCAAGGGATTTTCCTGATACTAAAAATTTCGCAGATCCTTTTTTATAATCACCAGGAATATAAACCGTTTTTTCTTTCGGATTTGATAAGAAATGAACATAAACTGTTTTGGCTTTTTGAGTAGTAACTCCCCAAATTTGTGGACTCATGGGGCCTCCTCTTGTTCCGTAAATACTTTCACTATTATCCTTCATCCAAGAACCAACTTCATTTAATTTTTCAATAAATTCTTCTTGAATTTCTCCGGTAGCCATTGGCCCAACATTCAATAAAAAATTTGCATTTCTTCCTGCTGCACCTACCAATAGGTCGATTAATTTCTTTTTTGATTTAAAATTCTGGTCTGCAATATTGAATCCCCAAGATTTATTTAATGTTTCACAGGTTTCTAAAGGTAATTTATCACTCGCTTTTTGAAAAGACAGTCCTGCTTTATTTTCACCAGGTAAATCTCTTTCAAACATTTGAAAATCTTCTCCTGGAATTGGATCCACATGATGGTTGTTTCCAATCATACAATTAGGTTGTAATTGATGAATTAAAGGATATATTTGATCATATTGCCAATCCATTCTTAAGCCAGTGAATACTTTTCCTTCCCTATCAGACTGATCCCAATGTCCATCAAACCAAATGGAAGAGATTTCGCCATAGTTAGTCAATAGTTCTGTTAATTGATTTCGCATAAATTGGAGATAGGAAGCATAATTTCCGGGGCCTTTTCTCCCTAAATTATTATTTCCTTGTCCGGTTCTTCCTGTTTCAAAAGGATAATCTTCTCTATACCAGTCCAGTTGAGAATAGTATAAACCTAATTTCATATCATGTCTTCTACAAGCTTCAGCCAATAATTTAAGAACATCTTTTTTATAGGGCGTATTGGTAATTTTCCAGTCGGAATATTGAGTATCCCAATTGGAAAAACCATCGTGATGTCTTGTAATAAAAATTATATATTTCATTCCAGCATTTTTGGCAGCTAAAACCCATTTATCTGCATCAAACTTGGAAGGGTAAAAGGCATCTTTTAATCTAGTATAATCTTTTACTGAAATATTTTGATTATTCATTACCCATTCGCCATCCCCTAGGATAGAAGAAAGGCCCCAATGAATAAACATTCCGAATTTTCGATCTTGAAATTCTGATCTTGCCTGAAGCATATCTTCACTTGGTTGATAATTTTGGGCAAAAGCAGGTGTAATCAATAGTATTGAAAACAATACGAATAAAATACTCTTTTTCATAGGTTTAGAAGTTTTATAGAATATAAATTTAAGAAAAATTTTATCTTTTCCTACCTCTCTTTTTATTCGAAACAGAATTAAATTTACGTTGATTCGGGGAAGGAAATTTTCTTTTCTTTTCATGAAAAGCCCCTTTAAAAGTAGGATCCTCTTTCTTTTTTTGGTTATCAATCTCGCGAAGCATATCTTGTTGCTCCAAAAAAGATGTTTTTTCCTCAATTATCTCCTTTGGAAGAGGTAGAGGTTGAATATCTTGTTGGATAATTGCTAATATTTTTTCCCAATGGTATAGCTCTGAGTCCAAAATAAATGAAATAGATTCCCCAGTTTGTTCGGCTCTACCTGTTCTTCCAATTCTATGAACATAATCCTCATAAATTAATGGAACATCAAAATTTACCACATGAGAAACCAATGGTATATCGATTCCCCTAGCTACTACGTCGGTCGTTATCAAACACCTTAATTCCCCATCCCTAAATAATTGCATGGAATTTATACGTGTATTTTGGCCTTTATTCGAATGAATTACTCGTAAGTCCTTTTCCCTCAAGGTTCTAGATCTTAGTAGAGCTTCGTAAACCGTATTGGCAATAACTTTAGACCTACAAAATATAATTACTCGTTGAAATTCCTCTGAACCAAAAAAGTTTTTTAAGGCATTAATTTTTGTAGCCTGATTAGGTACTTTATAGACCCTTTGAGTCACTTTTTCTGCAGGAGTTGCCTGAGGTGTAATTTCAATTTTAATCGGAAATTCTAAAAATTCATGACTTAAATTTTCTACTTTTTCAGGAAAAGTAGCAGAAAAAAGTCCATTTTGTCTTTTTTTATACGGTATAAATTCCAATATCTTTCGGATCTGAGGCATAAAACCCATGTCCATCATTTTATCGGCTTCATCCAAAATTAGATGTTTTATCAATTTAACCTTAAAAATCTCTTTAATATAAAGTTCTGTAAATCTTCCTGGTGTAGAAATAATTATGTCTACCCCTTTTTCAATATTCTCTATTTGTGATTTTGGGCCGACTCCTCCGTATAATTCTACAATTCTTAAATCAGTATATTTAGATAGTTGTCTAAATACCTCACTAATCTGCATTACTAATTCTCTAGTTGGGGCTAAAATCAAAGCCCTAGGATCCATTCCTTGTGCATATTTGCATTTCATAAGAATAGGTAAGGCATAGGCAGCAGTCTTGCCGGTACCTGTTTGTGCTATTCCCAGTACATCTTGTCCGTTTAATAACTGAGGTATTGCTTCTAATTGGATTTCCGTGGGTTTTGAATAACCCTGATCTTCAATTGCATTACACAATTGCTTATTAAGTCCTAGTACTGAAAATTGATTTTCTTCCATGAGAATTCCCGAAGGATATGAATACAAAGTTAGGGAAATTATCCTCTAAAATAAAAAATCCTTATTTTTACGAAAAAAAGCGTGAAATATTTACGAATCTTCCTGGTCTTAAGCCTTGTTTCTATCATTACAGGGGGACTATCTTCTTTATTTTTACATGGTTTAGCTTGGATAGGAAAAATTCGTTTAGATTATTTTCTTTTTGGCTTACCTATAGTTGGGGGAATTTATTATTGGGCGAAACATAAACTATCTTCGATACATAATACTTCCACAGGACATTATTTGGAATTAATAGGTAACCCAACCAAGAAACATTCCGTTTGGGTATCTGTATATATAATAGTTTCAACTTGGCTAAGTCATTTAGTAGGGGCCTCGGTTGGGAGGGAGGGAACAGCAGTAACAATGGGTGCTTCCTTGGCTGATAGTATTTCAGAATTTTTTAAAATTGATGAAAACCAAAAACCACATATTATTCGGGCAGGTATAGCCGGCGGATTTGCATCCGTTTTTGGGACACCCTTGGCGGGATTATTTTTTGGACTTGAAATTAAGAAAATTGGGGCGGTCTCGCTTTCCTCCATTTTTCATTGTATTTATACAGCATTTTTATCCAACTATCTAGCAATTCACTTATTTTCAGCAAAACATTTAATTTATCCGACAATATTTTTACCCGAGATAAATAGCTTATTTATTGCTAAATTAATCAGTATAGGCCTATTTTTAGCCTTAATTGCCTTCATTTATAAGGCTCTAGAATCGAAAATTTCAAAATGGCTAGATAAATTACCCGTACATTTAATTCTCAAGGGGATTATCGGAGGGGTTTTGGTATTAATTATATTAGGTCTACCAGGTTTTTCAGAGACTATAGGATTAGGTTCGAATTTGCTTTTAGAACCATTTGAAAAAATTCCAGATCCAGGGTTTGCTTATAAAAAATTAATCGCAACAATTATAAGTGTTGGGACAGGCTTCAAAGGAGGGGAGGCAACACCTTTATTTTTAATTGGATCTTATGCTATTGGGGGAATTCATGAAATTCTAAATTTACCCATAGCATTTTGTGCAGCCTTAGGATTTTCTACCTTATATACAGGAATTGCTAAAACGCCTTTAGCAGGAATGTTTTTAGGAATAGAACTCTTTGGAGGCGAAGCTTGGATATGTTATTTAATTGTAGGAATAATTGTAACTTTAGCATCAGGACCAAGAGGCTTATTTACCAATCAAGAATGGTCCAACTATTTATATGTTCGAAAAAATACTTAATTCTTATTTAAGCTTTAAAGAGCCCCTGATAGAGAGTAAATATATCAATCAGGAAACATGGACACATTTGCTAGAAAAATGGTCTAAGAACAAAAAGATTTTAGTAAATGAAATAGGGCGCTCTGAGGAGGGAAGAGCTATATATGAAATAAGAATAGGAAAGGGTCCGATTAAAATTTGTATGTGGTCTCAAATGCATGGAAATGAGGCAACAGCGACCATGGCCTTGGCAGATATTTTCAATTTATTAGGAACGAATAGTTCTCTTTCAAATGAATTATTTGATTTAATAAATGAAAAATTAAGCATACATATCATTCCAGTGGTTAATCCAGACGGAGCTTATTATTGGACGAGGGAAACATCATTAGGGATCGATATGAATCGGGACGCGAGGAAATTGGCGAGTGTAGAAGGAAAATTACTATTTGAATGGATTAGCCAAATACAACCAGATTTTAGTTTAAATTTACACGACCAGAATCGATTATATTCAGTTGGAAAAACGGAAGAACAAAGTCATTTTGCCTTTTTAGCTCCACCTTTAGATGATGAAAATACATGGACCGTTTCTAGAGAAAAATCTGCTAAAATAGCGAATAGATTAATCCGCCTAACAAGTCCCTATTTTCCAAATAAAATTGCAAAATGGTCGGATGAATTTGAGCCGAGGGCTTTTGGAGATACTTTACAAAAATTGGGTTTTGGGGTATTATTAATTGAGGCAGGAGGGATGAAATATGATTTCAATAAAATGAAATTACGAGAATTTGAAGCTGCCATTTTAGCTGAAATTTTAACATCGATATCTTTAAATAATTGGGAAGAGGATGGGCTTGATTTATATCATTCATTATCAATTAATGCACGTAATATTTTCGATTTAAAAATAAAAAATGTTCGTATTAATCATAGTATTGTAGACCTAGGATTTAATATTCAAGAAATCTGGGATGGTAGACAATTTAAATACAATTGGATATTAGAAGAGTTAGGGGATCTATCAATATATGGAGCATTAAATGAATGGGATAATGAGAGCAATTCTATAAAGGAGGAATTAATTTTAGGAAAAGAATATAATAATATAGAATTTTGTAATTCAAAATCTAAACGATATAGTTTAGAGGAAATACTTTTAAAAATAAATCAAGAATAATGACATCGTTACCAGTAATCATCATAGGGGCAAATAGTTTTGGAATTGAGGTTGCAAATATCTGTGAATTAAATAATGTAGTTGTATATGGTTTCTTAGATAATGATCCAAAGAAAAAGGATTTAATGATTGGAGAGATTCCGGTATTAGGTACAACGGATGAAGAAGAATATTGGAATTTAATTGGCAAAACATGTAATGTATTTGTTGCCTTGGAAAGTCCAAAAGAAAGAGAATCAATGATTGAAACAATACTGGAGGATCGAAAAACTCAACCTACCAATATTACGCATCCGAGTGCACAAATATCACAAGCGAAATCACTTTCTTATGGAAATTTTATAGGTGCCAATGTCGTGATTGAAACGGAGGCTAAATTATCAGAACATGTGGTTGTAGGGTCAGGGGCGATCATTCAGGCAGGAGCTCAGATTGAACAATATGCTCAAATAAATGCGCGAGCAGTAATTGGAAAAGAAAGCAAAATTGGATACCAATCCTTTATTGGAGATGGTGCAATAATCTTATCTGGAATTGAAATCGGCAAAAATGCGAGTGTGGGGGTAGGTTCTGTGGTAATAAAAAATGTCGAGAATAAGAAACAGGTCTTTGGGAATCCGGCAGCTTAATTGTCGGTTATCCTTTGAATATTTTTCTCTTGAATATAATCTATAAAATTAAACCTTAGAAATAGTTGCGCGAGGGTAATTACATCTTCCGCGCAGTATTTTTTTATTTTCTCTAGGTCTTTTTCAATATAAAAAGTATAGTTTACTTTATCCCCAGAAAGGTCTGTTTTCACATTATCGATTCCCATAATTTCTGCTAGGAGTTCAAGTGAAACATATCCTTTTTTATCTCCAAATCTCCACCATTCAATGGTATCTTGATGCACCACTTCCCATGGTTTTTTTCCTTGTAATTGTAGGGCTTTAGGAATAACTAATTGATGAACCAACATTCTTTTACATAAATAGGGGAAATCAAATTCCTTACCATTATGTGCAACTAAACTAAGTTCTTTTGAAGGATAGGTTGATTCAATAAAATGATTGAATTCTAACAATAAATCCTTTTCATTTTTGTTTGAGATAGTCTTTACTTTAAGGGATAATTCTTTGTTTTTATTATAAAACAAAAAGCCCATGCCGATAGAAATTATTCGACCAAATTCGGGAAATAGGGCAGCCCTTTCAAAATACAAATCTTCCAGGGGTTTTTGTAAAGGATTCATCAAGGACCTTGCCTTTCGTAACCATAATTTTTGCATATTTACAGTAAGGGTAGTAAACGAATTTACCCCGGAAGCGGTTTCAATATCGATGAATAATATATTCTTAAAATTCTTAATCATTGGATGAATGTTTCACGTGGAACATTTTTAAAATTTACATTGAAAACCTGAATAAATATCTCTTTTAGAAGTGTTTTTACATCCTCTATTTCAATTCGTCTTCCTAACTCTTTCTCTAAAGAGGTAACCCCAAATTCTGAAATTCCACAGGGTACGATATAATCAAAATAATTTAAATCTGTATTTACATTTAAAGCAAAACCGTGCATTGTAATCCAACGAGAAGCCTTTACACCCATAGCACAAATTTTACGCTTAAAGGGTGATTCCGGCTCTATCCAAACTCCTGTTAATCCCTCAACTCTTCCTGCGTTTAAACCATAGTGCTTACACACCAAAATAATACATTCTTCTAAACTCCTAAGATACCAATGAATATCTGTTTTAAACAGTTCTAAATCCAAAATCGGATAACCGACTATTTGTCCCGGCCCATGATAAGTGATATCTCCACCACGATTGGTTTTATAATATGTTGCATCAATTTTCTCTAAAAATGCCTCCTTTAAAAGCAAGTGATTTTCGGATCCTGATTTGCCCAATGTAAAAACATGAGGGTGGCTACAAAAGAACAAATAATTGATGGTATTCGCTTGAGTATTCCCTTCCTTTCTTGCTAATAATTTTGCATCTGAATTTGCCTTTAAAAAAGACTCTTGCAAATCCCATGCATCCTTATAGGCTATTTCACCCCAATCAGAAAATATCAATTCTTTCGCTAGCATTTCAAACATTATTCCTGACAAAGATAAAAAAAATGGGGGTAAAGAAAGAATATAAATTTATTGAATAAGAAATTCTACATATTCGTAAAATTATTCACTCTTATACCACAATAATCATGGCAGACCACAATACACTTGGAAAAAAAGGAGAATCATTAGCTGAAGCATTCCTAATTAAGCAAAATTTTACAATTCTTTGCAAAAATTACCAATACTCTCATTATGAAATCGATATTATTGCAAAAAAAGAACAATTTTTACATTTTATAGAGGTAAAAACTAGAAAGTCTTCTGGCTTTTCCTTTCCAGAGGAGAGTATTGACAAAAAGAAAAAGAAAAACCTTAAAATGGCAGCTTCCAACTATATTTATAAAAACCATTGGCTTGGGCCAGTTCAATTCGATTTAGTACTGGTATTTCTTATAGAAGATGATCTTGAAAAAATTACTTTTATTGAAGATGTTATAAATTGAATTGATTAATTTTGTGTCCATATTATGATACGATTCAATACAGAAGATGTGAGTTTAAATTTGAAGAACAAAATTGTTCTCAAGAATTGGCTCAATGAAATAGCAAATGAATATGGATTTAAGATCTTAGAATTAAATTTTATATTCTGTTCAGACAATTATTTATTAAATATGAATCAAACATATTTGAATCATGAAACTTTTACCGATATCATTACGTTTGATTTATCAGAATATGAAAATGAAATTGAAGGCGATATTTATATATCTTATGATAGGGTAGAAGAAAACGGTATTAAATTTAATTC
>JBJOIA010000097.1:0-18457 GCA_046047395.1 Bacteroidota bacterium
TGAGTGGTCTTTTTAATTAATTTAAATAGAGAAGATGGCTTTTCTTCGCCATCAATCACAAAAGTTCCATTGAAAATTTTATGTCTACAATGCTCAGAATTTACTTGAGAAAAACCAAAAACCTCTGCATCCGTCAATTTTCTTCCTATTCTCTTTGAAACACCCTCTAAGTAATTTACTTCCTCCTCACTTAAAGATAGACCTTCTTGTAAATTATAGGCATGAATATCTTCAATTTCCAAAATCGCCTCAGGCTCAATATCAATTGTAAATAAAGTTTGATCTAATTTCGAAAATTTCTGAGAGAGCATCGGATCAAAATCCTCAAAATCTTGGGCCACAGCAAAATACTCTTCAATTCTAATAATTCCCTCAATTCCCATATTTTGGGTTATTTCTGTAGCATTGGTACTCCAAGGACTAATCATGGTAGCTCGCGGACCAATTAAATAACCCTTGATTTCCTTTTCAGCAATTAATTCAGCATTACCGAATAACCAAGTCAATTTTGAAATATCCTCAGAATTTAATTCTTTATTTGTACTAAGAGCAAAAACTTTTTGCGATGGATTCCCGAAAAAATGGATCATAATCACTATTTAAAATACCATACAAAGTTACATTAAATTCAGGAATTTTCCCCTAAAACTCTCAAGGACTTCTCAAAGAAATTGTATTAGATTAAATTGGTAAGGGTTTAAAACATTTCAACTCATCTCACCTCTTATTTCTCGTTCGTATATTTCTTTAAAACGGGAAACATCCAAATCTTGTCCTAATAAATACATTAATTTTGTCAAAGCTGATTCCGTAGTTAAATCCTTTCCATTAATAATATTTGGATGAATTCGAGACAAACTTGTTTCATAATGAGCAGGCATTACGCCTCCACCAAAACATTGAGTAATATTTACAATATGAATTCTAGATTCAATGAGTTCCAAAATTATCCTTTTAAACCAATCAAACATTGGAGCATTTCCTGCTCCAAAACTTTCAAATAAAACTGCTTCAATCCCCTCTGTTTTTAATTGGGATATCAGAACTTCTTTTCTAATTCCTGGAAATAATTTAATCAATAGAATTGAGTCGATTACCTTTTTATTAAATGTTGTAGGAAAAGTAGGTTCTCCATATTTCAAATAAGGCCTATTAATCTCCAAAGTAACTCCTGATTCAATCAAACAAGGAAAATTAGGAGAAGAGAAGGCATTAAAATGAGATGCACTAATTTTTGTAGTTCTATTTGCCCGAAACAATTTATATTCAAAATATAAGCCTACTTCCTGAACAACAGGCTGCCCGTTTTCTTGAAGAGAGGCAATTTCAATCGCCGTAATAAGGTTTTCCTTCGCATCTGTCCTTAAATCACCAATGGGCAATTGGGATCCAGTAAATATTATTGGTTTTTTAAGATTTTCAATCATGAAACTTAAAGCAGACGCTGAATAACTCATAGTATCTGTTCCATGTAAAACAACAAAACCATCATATTCAGAATAATTCCGTTCTATTGATTCAAGCAATAATACCCAATCTGTTGGAGTAATATTACTGGAGTCAATTGGTGTTTGAAATGACCAATTTGATATACAACAATTAATTTGCTTAAGTTCAGGAATGTATTTTTCTAATTTTGAAAAATTAAAGGGTTTTAGAGCATTGGTTTGATAATCTTTATACATACCAATAGTACCCCCAGTATAAATTATTAGAATCTTAGGCCTTTTATTATTCATTTAGCAGGTATTATGGCCAAATTTATGAAATATTCCTTATTTTAAATTTAAATTTTGAATTTTTCTTATTGCTGTTTCTATGGATTTCTCGGGCTCAATAATATTATACTCTCCCCAAAAATCAGGATCAGCCATACTAGAAACTTTTTCTGACATAATTACGTTTGATCGTAAATTTTGCTTTTTAATATCTTGTATTTTCATTTGATTCTCCCAATAGGTAACTGCTAATTCAAAGCTAGTATTATAAACTGTGTTGAATAATTTTTTATCCCAATTCAATTTAAAACTTAAATCTCCTCGAGAATAAGCATATATCCATTTTCCATTTTGCTCTCGATATTTTATTTGATAGCTAACCTCCGTTGGATAAATATCTAAACCAAAAGGTTTTTTTCGTGTAAACAATAAACCTGCTTTATTTCTATCCTCTACATTTAATTGGAAACTAGCATTTATTATTGCTAAACTATTCGCGTCAACATAAATTTTACCGTAATAAAGAGGATCAACTACTGTTGGCTTTTGTTTGAAAGCCAATACATAGACCAATTGATTATTTATTTGGGAAATTTCATCCAAAGTGAAATCATAAAAATCAAATGCTTCCTCAGAAAATATAAAATCAGTATATTTAACTAAATCAATATATAAAGCAGAAAATGGTCCACCTTGTAATTTAAAATTTAAGGTATCAAGTTTCGAATAATCTGCACTTTTTCTACCCTTGTAAAGATTAATTTTATCTAAATTACTTGCAGAAAATGGTTGCTTTTGGATTTCTAGGACAGACTCTGACAAAGATACATAAGTACGGCGTTTCCGAATAGTTTCCCGATAAAAACCAGTCATTTGAATCTGGTCGTCCCCGTAATTTTCTATTCGCTTATTCAATACTTCAGAAAATATATTTTTTGCATCTCTCACTTTAACCACTACTTCCTCCAGAATAATATTACTTGGATTCAGATACACTAAATTACCATCTGATTTTAACTCAGTTAAAGGAAGTATTTTATTTTCATAACCCAAAAATGAAATAATGAGACTGGCATTTTTAAAATCATTTGGAATTTTGATTGAGAATTTACCTTCACTATTACTAATAGTTGAAATGGTTGTTGCAGAAACGGTAATACTCGCAAAGGCTAAATCTTTCCTTGTCTTTAAATCAAGAATTGACCCTTTATATTGAATAAAGGAGTTAGTATCCAAAATAGCATAATGATTATCTTTGGCCGCTATATTATTTTGAAAAACAAGAATGAGACCAAGAAAAAATACTACTTTAAATAAACCTTTGAAAAAATCTTCCATTTTTTAAAAAATTAAAATTGGAATTAGAATAATCTAATTTACAAAAATATTATCTCCAATAATTAACTGAATCAAATATTAATTTTCTAAACATGAAAAACCGTTTTATGTTTTTCTATAATCAAGAATTTCTACTATTTCGTAGCCCTCTCCAAACGATCATTAATGGATTTGCCTAAATCAATATCAGGAAATCGTTGTACAAGAATCAAATCTAAATTTAACTGATCCAAATTATGAAGGGCAGCGTATAAATTAGCGGCAGCTTCTTTTAAATCTTCTTTTTGAGATAAGATTTCTGTTTTTTGAATACTAGGTCCTAAAAAGTTTCTAGAAAAACTTAATATCCCAATATTTTTTCCAGAATGATTCACAAGGAAGCCTTCAATATCATCTGTAAGATAGGTTTTGGTTTTAGGAGAATAATGTTTAGCAAGCATTCCGGGTGCATCAGGGGCATTTTCCTCTTTATTTTTAAGTTGAATTTCCCCAATAACTGCTTCGATTTCCTCAATAGAAATTGCTCCCAACCGATACAATAAAGGTTGATTATTTTCAAAACCAATAATCGTGGATTCCAATCCATTTTTGCAATCACCCCCTTCTAAAACCATTTTAATAGAATCTTTAAAATAATTTTCAACATGGATCGCCTTGGTTGGGCTAATTCTATTAAAAGGATTGGCGCTAGGGGCGGCCAATGGAAAAGGTAGATTTTTCAATAATTCCAAAGTAACCGGATGATTGGGAATTCTAACTGCCACGGTATCCTTTCCTGCTGTAATCAGGTCTGGGACGGTGTTTTTTTTCTTTAAAAGTAAAGTCAGGGGGCCAGGCCAAAAGGCCTGGGCCAATAATTGGGCCTTTTCGGGGAATTCTAGGATAATATCCTCTAATTGTTCGATAGAATGAAGATGAACAATTAAGGGGTTGAATAGGGGTCTTTGTTTAACTTCAAAAATTTTTCGAATAGCTTTTTCACTGTAAATATTCCCAGCTAGGCCATAGACAGTCTCCGTTGGGATAGCCACAAGATCCTCATTTTCTAAGATATTTACCGCTTTATTTATATTCGATGAAATGATAGACATGGAAAAGAATTAAATTTAATTTACTCCTTTCTTGATGGCAAGTCCAATTTGACCAGCATGATAAGAATTATGATAAAGAACATGGCCAAATAATTTAGCTTTTGAAACAGCCCCAAAAAAGGGTGTTTCAATTATTTCTGACCATGATTCGTCGGAGGAATTTTCTATTACTTCCTCTAGCATTTTATATCCTTTTTCAATAAGTTTTTTACTTTCCTCCCAATCTTTTCCCTGGCCCTCATCCTGATGACCCATCGTGGTATTTTGGATTTCAGTTGGCATACCAAAAAAATAACCAAAAAGCAACATAGTTTCACCAATATGCCTGTAAATAAAGCCAACAGAAGAGGTTTGTTCGTTTAATTTATTTGAAATATTCGCCTGATCAATTTTATTAAATGAATAACTACAGGAGTGAATATTTTGTGCCAATAGGTCTTTCAAGACTTCCTTCATTCGATTAATTATTTTGAATTTGAATTTCTGTAAATATATTAGGTAAAGACAAAATTAGGTTTTTTTATCAAGTAAAATTATTAATTTTATTTATCTTTAGCCTAAAGATTGGATAAGATGAAAAGAAATTTTGTTGATTTGAGCGTATATAACTCAAGAAAAATGTCGAAAGCTAAAAATATTGATTAAAAGTTTACATAATTTTATATATATGGCCCTTAGCTATTCTAAATCAATATTGACAATTGCTTTTTTATGGTTTTCATTTCTAGGCTTTTCCCAAACAAATAAACCTAAAACTTCTCTATTTAATGCCACCATGGTAGTTGGATATGTAGATGGTGGGGCATTTATCAATGTTTTAGGCCCAAATATGATGGTTAAAAAAGGAGAATATACCGCAAGCATAGGACTTCTTCCATCTATTAGGCTGAAAGAAGACAAAAAAACTCCTAAAAATTCTTTTGCCACTCCCACCCTTGGTGTTGGTCTAACCCTAAAAAGAAAACATTTAATTGTCCAATTACCCATGTATTATAATCCAAAAACTCCTACTCAGAATGGAAAGTGGAATTTAGGATTTGGTCTGGGTTTTAGTATCTAAAGCCAAAATCATTTCTTTAACAGCTTCCCTGTATTTTCAAATTAATTATTTTATATGAATTCGAATGAAAAACAAATTGAAAGAATAGAGAAAATGACATTTTCATCAGTTTATCCGCATTATGTACAAAAAATAGAAAAAAAGAATCGGACAAAAGACGAATTGCATGAAGTATTAGAATGGTTTACTAATTTCAATAAAAAAGATATTGATCAGGCTATAGCGGAGAAATGGACATTTAAAGATTTTTTTAATAAGGCAAAACTTAATCAAAATTCCCATTTAATTACTGGAAGTATTTGTGGCTATAAAATTGAAGAAATTGAAAACCCTTTAATGCAAAATGTTCGAAAATTAGATAAATTGGTAGATGAATTAGCCAAAGGGAAAAAGATGGAAAAAATTTTAAGATAATTCCCTAAATATAATTTTTATAAAAGTTATGAAAATTAGTACATATTCTAGTTTCATATTATTATTGGTTTTATTATATATCCTTCCACAAACTAATATAAATGCGCAACTATTAACTGTTGAAGGAAAAAAAATAATTAATACTTCCAATAATCAAGAAGTGATTCTTAATGCAATGAATTTTGGCAACTGGATGGTAATGGAAGGATATATGATGAACTCTACCAGCCAAGCCACTTCACAACACGAATGGAAGGAGAAATTGAGCTCATTGATTGGCAGCTCCAAAACCGAAACTTTTTATAATGCTTGGTTATCTAATTATGTAACTCAAAAAGATATAATAGAGGTAAAAAAATGGGGATTTAATGCTGTTCGTTTACCTCTTCATTATGAATACTTTGTAAATCTAGAAACACCAGATGTATGGAATAATCAGGGATTTACGATTTTAGATAGTGTTTTATCCTGGTGTGCTGCTGCTAATGTATATGCAATAGTAGATTTACACGCCGCTCCAGGTGGACAAAGTAATAATGATATCAGTGATTATGACAGTACTAAACCTTCTTTATGGGAAAGCGAAACAAATAAAACAAAAACTGTTAGCCTCTGGAGAAAACTTTCTGAGCGTTATAAAGATCAGGAATGGATAGCGGGTTATGATTTAATAAATGAGCCGGCATGGAATTTGCCGAATGGAACTGATCTTAGAAATTTATATGGAAGAATAACTGATACAATTAGATTAAATAATGATAACCACATATTATTTATTGAGGGGAATTGGTATTCTAATGATTACACTGGACTGACTCCAGCCTGGGATCAAAATATGGTTTATGTTTTTCATAAATATTGGTCTGATGCAACAACAGATGACATCAAGTGGATAACTGATTTTAGAGAAACACAAAACAGACCAATTTGGTGCGGGGAGCATGGGGAGAACAGTAATGACCATTTTACAAAAATTGTAGAAACTTTCAATGCAAATGGTATTGGATTTTCTTGGTGGCCAATGAAAAAATTTGAAAGCATAAATGATTTTGCAGATGCAAAATATCCATTAGGATATACCGATCTTTTAAATTATCTGGGGGGGACAAATCCATCAATTAATTCATCTATCGCTTTTACAACACTTATGCAACTGGCTGAAAATGTTAAATTTGAAAACTGCAAAGTTCAAACAGAAGTACTAAGATCGATTTTCATTCAACCAGGTAATAGAGATACAGAACCTTTCTCAAATAATCCTATTCCTGGAAAGATATATACCCCGAATTATGATAAAGGAATGAACGGATATGCCTATTCGGATCAATCCTGGGAAAATTTGAGAGTAACAACCAATATTTATACTGCATGGAACAATGGCTGGGTATATCGTAATAATGGTGTTGATATTGAAGCTACGTCTGATCCATCATCAAATGGTTATACAGTTGGCTGGTTCAATTTGGGTGAATGGTTAAAATATACGGTTGATGTAAATTCGGTTGGAACTTATTCCATTACGTTTAGGGTAGCTAATGGAAATTCTTTCAATGGTACTGTTCAAATTCAAAATGAAAATGAAACAGAAATTTTGGCAACAGCTACGATTCCACCTACAGGTAGCTGGAGCAGCTGGAGAGATGTTGTGGTTACTGGAGCTTTTCATAAAACAGGATTACAAGGGATTAGGATGGTTAATATTTCAGGTGAGTTTAATGTAAACTCCATCAATTTTGTTTATCAAAATTCTACAATTCCTACCGTTATCCCCGTTGTTCCATCACAGAAAGTTGTCAGTTTTAAAGGGAATAATGGGCAATTTGTTACTTTTTCAGGAACAAATAATTTGTTGACTTGTACAAGTTCTTCACAAGGGGCTAATGAAGAATTTATTTTAGTTGATGCAGGCAATGGACTTGTAGCAATAAAAGCAAAAAATGGGAAATATGTAAGTCTAAATGGAAATGATAATAAATTGTATTGCAATGCTTCAGAAGTAGGACTCAATGAAAAATTTAATATGAGGGATTTATCGGGAGCAGTTTCAATTAAGGGATCCAATAACCTTTATATTTCTTCTGTTAATGGCGCTTCAACAGGAATGACTTGCGATAGAACCACAGCACAAGCATGGGAATTTTTTAATTGGACTTATCTCAAAAACAAAGATTTAGTAACAAGTACAAAAGTTGAAACCTTTTCAGATGAATATAAAGTGTTTCCAAATCCAGCTAAAAAATCAATCAATGTATCATCATTATTAAACAAGAATGCTAAAATTATTATTTATGATATGCAGGGTAAATCCGTCATAAACACTGAAATCAATAGCACCACCAAAAATATTGATTTAAATTATCTAAATAGTGGTATTTATTTAATGATTATTGAGGAGCCCAACAAATACCTTTCTCTTAAATTTATTAAGGAGTAAAAATTTAATATTACTTTATTTATTAGCAAAAATATTTTATTTATTGATTTCCTCTCTTAACACACGTTTGCAACTAATTTGTCCTGAATAATTTAATCGTATAATCTAATAGGTCTATTCCCCCAATTTCTCCGTGACCAGGAACAACAATTTTAACATGTGGGTATTGTTGTTTCACTTTCTCAACAGTATTTGACCATTCGGTTAAATTAGCATCCCCCAAATATCCCTTTGTTGCATGTAATTCTTTTATTAAACAACCTCCAAATAATATATTTTCCTTTGGGAAATACCCTATAACATTATCATTAGTATGACCTTTCCCAAAATATTTTACAACGACGAATGTATTTCCAAGGCTTAATTTAATGGAATCTTTAAATCCATTTTGAGGTACTACAACATTATTTAACCTCGCTAATTTGATAGTACTATAATTTCCAAACGAAGGAATTTTTAATTTATGAAATGAAGCTAAACCTCCTAAACAATCATCGTGAAAGTGAGTGGGAACAATTGCATTTATTTTACAATGAAGTTTTTCCTTAATAAAATTGATTAAATCTTCAGCACTTTTATTATTTATCGGTGTATCAAATACAACCACTTCATTACCATTTCGAACGAACATCCCATTACAGGGAACATTACCAAAATCATTTGTTTGAAGAAATGAAGTATGTAAAAATGCGTTATTAGAAATTTGAATAACAATCAATTCTTCAGAATGATAAACCTCTATAGGCTTAAATTTTTTGAGACTCAACCCACTTTGAGAATACAAATTTCCGCAGATTAAAAAATTTAGAACAAAAAGCAATTTCTTCATCACGTAAATATATGGAAAGATGCAGCTTCGGGAAACTTTATTTATTCATATTTTAACAGAGGCTAATAAATTATTAAGAGTACATTTGAAATTAAGTCTTTGGCGCAAAATCTAAAACTTATTCCTTGACAATTTTCAAATTATACCCTTTACCATTTTTTTCCATAGATTGAATATTCAAAATATATTGCCCAGCAGGTAATTGTTTTAAGTTAATGGATTGTCCATTGGTTATTCCTGATTTTGAGAAAACCTCTTGTCCCAAGGTATTACTAATCCTAATATCTACTTTATCCCCAAGATCTTGATTAAATGTAATCGTCAAGGATTCATGGAATGGATTAGGATAAATTTTCGTTGAAATCTCATTTAAATTTCCTAATATAATTCCATATTCACCTTTAGAAAATTTAGAGTAGCACCCATTTTGCCCTTTTGATCTTACAGTATATACTCCTGTTGAAGTAGCCTCGATTGAATTTGATTTTTCACCATTAATAATTTCTCCATCTAAAAACCACTCATTTTCATTTTCATTTGATGAGTATAATGTTTTGTTGTTTCTTGAAATTATTGGAGTTTCAGGTTGCTCAAGAATAGAATAATTTATCAAATGTCCTTTTTTATATGTTTCCTCCCAAATGCTGAGTAGTTTGTCTATCATACGAAAAGTATTATACAATTGATATAGTACAAACATAAACAACTTTGAAATTTCCAGCAAATAAAAAAACCGCTACACTATAATAGTATAACGGTTTTATCATTTTACTTGCTCCCCCTATTGAAATCAGCTGCAGCAGAAAATTAGCAGTTTTACCAAATTTAACCAGTCTGAAATATGGGGGAGGTTACAGAACGTATAAATATGTTAGAACAGTTCTATTATGAATTTAGATTTTACGTTTTCATCTAAATTAATGCAATGTCCATAAACTTCATTACTTTTTTTCTCGGCTAACATAACTGTTTATAGTAGTCGGATAATTTTTTCCTTAAATTCTTAAAAGAAAATTATATGATTAGCCTTTTATCCTGTTCTGTCATTGGTAAAAAGGTGATGTTTAAATAACCTCCACTGGCATTGTCATCAGCGACTATTTGAGGCTTTCCTTTTATTATTTCAATAGAATTTCTATGCAAATGCCCCGTAAAAATACCTAAAAGATTTGGGGCATTAAAAACAGCCTTGTGAAAATTAAAGGTTGTTTGAGTATGCCCACTTTCAGGCCATTTAGGACGTCTTTCTAGGTCAAAATTACGATCTGAGGAAGCTCCCCAATTCGGATTTCCACAACCAAAAAAAACATTCTTTCCTGGGGCATACATTGGGATATGAACCAATAAAACCAACGGCATTCCACTAACTACTTGTTCTTCAAAAAAAGCTAATTGCTCCTCATTAATTTGATATGTAGAATTATCAATGGCTATGAATCTAATTCCTTTAACATCATAAGTAGCCATTAAAGGGTTATTACCTTGATATAATGGTAGTAATCGTTTTTCAATCCATGTATTACGTAAAGACTCCAACGTCCCTTCCATCCCCTCATAATGCCAATCATGGTTTCCAGCTGTATAAATGTATGGAATGCCTGTTTCCTTCAATTTTGAGAGCACCCATTCTATTGCTGCTTCCGAAGGAAAACTGAAAATATCCCCAATCAAAGTAATCACATCCGCTTTGGCTTCTTTTGCAAATGCAAGAGTTTGTTCAAAAGTTTCTTCAGGATTTGTACTTTTTCCAGTTATAAAATGTTTGGTTTGGTTAAAAGCTTTAGACATTCGATTACTAAACTCCTGATAGGGTATCCCTCGTTCATCATCTTTAAACAAATGTGTGTCGGCGATATGGACTACTTTTACAGCATCTTTAATGGCCTCGGCATATAAGCATACTTCTTGTTGATCTACAGTAGTGGTTATCTTAAAAGGATTCTTTGTTTTTTCTTTATTTATATTTGCACAAGAATAATTAGTTGTATGACCAATTCCCAGCAGGGCTAAAGAAGATATTTTAAAAAATGATTGACGTTTCATATGATGTATTTAGATTTTAAATTCCAAGTATAATTAAACATCGGTAATACAGGACACTGAAAAACATGGATACTGTTTGCCTCGTAAGTTCTGCCATGGAAATTAGGTTGTCCATAATTATCTCTGGGTTTGAAGACCCTGTATTTCTTAACAAGTAATTGGTACCTGCTTATACAACAACAATTTCTGGTTTAAGCTCAATGAAAACCTGCCTAAAACAAACAAGCATTTGCTGCGTAGTTTGCCCACTTATTCCCCGTTTAATATAGCCATTTGTAAAAAATCCTGGAAGAACGCATGCCATCATTCGGTAATTGAATTACCCATAAACACCACGCGTTTTTCTCCTTGTATAGGCAAACCCAGAGTATCGTTAACTTCTTTTACCTACTCAAGTTAGGCCAATCCTGACAATAAAAATTAACGTTTAACCCAATCATTACCAAACATACAATTTATTTACATATATCTTCAATAATATCTTTTTGTTAATTATTTATCTAAAATAATTGTTTTAGGGACATCTTCAAGTCCATAGTAGACAGATTCAATTTTGTCAGGAAATACCTTAACAATTCTGAACCCTGAAGGAGCGTCACCCAAAGGTTTACCTACTGCACTTGTTGTAATAAGTTGCATATCTTTATATTCCACCTTTCTGTTATCATGGAGATGACCAGTAAAAACGGCATTTACTCCATAATCTGAAAATAGGTCAAGGTATTTTTTCCGATTTTCAAAACCGATGTTAGAATAGCCTTCTTTTTCATCAAATTTTGAGTTAAAAAAGGGATAATGGCAGAATACAACCTTATGAATAGCGTCTTTAGATTTCTTCAGCTCCTTTTTTACAAAAGTAAATTGCTTGCGCTCATATTTTTGGAAATTGGTTTTAATAATACTTGAATTGATCCCAATGAAACGTGATCCTTTATGTTTAAAAGAAAACCATTGGTATTTATGGTCTTTCAAATACTGTTTTATACTTAATCGGTCTGGTTCATTTTTAACATCATGATTTCCTGGTGTAAGATAAACAGGAATGTCTGAAGCGATTTTGGCGGTAATCCTTTTAAATTCTGCAATTTGCTCCTTACTATTGGGTTTATTAATTAAATCGCCAGTAATTATGACAAAATCAGGTTTTAAGCGATTAATATGATTGACCACTTCTTCATACAATTTTGTTTCCTTTTCAAAACTTTTATTATTGTTAAACATTCCAAACTGGGTATCACTTAAATGAATAAAAAAATAAGGAACACTATCATTGTCTGCTTTAGCATTGAATGAGTTTAATATTATTAAAAGAATAATTAAAGTTTTAATTTTCATAGGATTGTAATTTAATTATTTCATTTGTATTATTATTCATCATGACAGACATAAATATAGTAATAGATTATTAATAATATTATTTAAAATGAACTTAGCAAATACTTCAGGTTTATATAAAATACCTAATATGTTTAATTTTTAAACCTTACGTATTTAGATCAAAAATAATTAAAATGATAAAATGTCCATTTTTTTTATTTATAGTACATACAATTTTTTAAACTCGCAAAAACATAATAATATCTTATTATTTAGGCAGTTTAAGTTTAATATATTTAATCAAAAAAAAATTATTAAAAAGAAAGTGGCCATGGTTCATGCCATGACCACTTAACATAACAACCTTTCTTTATTTATAAATCTTGAAATTATCGAAATACATTTAGTTCCAACCCTTGTTTTGCTCAATTCCAGTGTTGTCAATTACTCTATTTGGTATACGCCATACATGATGTATATTTGGGTCAAATTGAGGTCTTGGAGCACGAACCTCAATAATTGTGTAGTCAGAGTCCGGATTATTCTTTTCAGCATGATTTCGTCCATGTAACGGCTTTTCATATACAGCATCGGCATCACCCCATCGAACTAAATCAAAATGGCGATTGGCAAATTCTCCTGCAAGCTCTACTCTGCGTTCATGCTTTAAATCTTTCATTGTTGCTCCTGAAATTCCTGATAGTCCCGCTCGGTTTCTAACCATATTTATTTCACTATCACCACTTTCTCCCAACATTATTTTTGCTTCAGCCTTCATTAATAAAATTTCTGCATATCGGAGCAGTGGCACATCAATGACACAAGATGGATTATTACCGTTAGCATTAACAGTTGTTCCTACAGGACTGTCATAACCCCAAGCATTCATATATTTATTGAATTGAAATCCGGTTTGTGAATTTGAAGATGAGTAACGCCTTGTTTTACCAAACCACTGAAATTCTTGTCCAAACTCCAAAATCGTTGCTTTCTTACGAGCATCTCCAGCTTCAAATTCGTTGTATAATTCCAGTGTAGGCTGGTAATATCCCCAACCGTTATAATCACCCCAACCTTTATTTTCGAGCATAATTCCAGGCAATTTACTTCCACTTTGAGTACCTGAAATAACAGACCAAATGTATTCCTTTCCAAAATCTTGGGATTCAGTAAAAATATTAGCAAAATCTTCATCAGGGTTGCCTGTGTTTAGTAAGCCACGACCAGACCCAGAATTGGTTACCTTATCACAATATTCAATCACTTTGGCCCATTTAGATTTGTCATACTGTGCCCAATACATGTAAGTTTTTGCAGCATATGCTAGAGCGGCATCTTTATGCGCTCTGCCTTTATCACTTTCATCATAAGTGGTAAAAAGCGGAAGCAGTTCAGCTGCTTTATTTAAATCTTCAATTATCATTTGGTAATTATCAATCACACTCCCTGGTCGTGTAAATGTTTGGTCGTACTTATTCTCAACAGTAACGATAGGCACTCCTCCATTGGAGCCATTGTCACCATAAGTATGAGCCACCCAGAAATAAGAAAATGCTCTCATAAAGTACGCTTCTCCAAGCAATCTATTTTTAATATTTTGATCAATATCCATGCCAGGAACATTCTCTAGTATATCATTTGCTTTACCGATGGTCCTATAACTTGCTTCATAGGAATTTATATAATAACTCTCGTTGCCCCCTAGAGTAAAATATACGGCAGCATCAGCATTTGCATTTGCCCTACCAGTAACCATATCATCGGAGGCATTAATATACCACATAAAACCTCGAGAAAAATATTCCTCATTAGGCATATAATAGTACAGGACATTAGAATAGGCCACAGCATCTTCTGCAGTTTGCCAGTAATTTCCAGAAGTTGCTCCTCCTAATGGAGTTAATTCCATAAACTCATCTTTGCAGCTAAACAAAAGGATTGGAATACTTATAATCAAATAATGTTTTAAAATAAAATGTCTCATTTCTTTTATTTTTTTTAGTTTATTAACATACTTTTTCATAATTATTAGAATGTAAAGGAAAGTCCAGCAGAAAATATCTTTGATACAGGGTATTGACTAACATCTAAACCAATACCACCAACTTCAGGATCGATCCCGGAGTATTTCGTAATTGTAAATAAGTTTTCACAAGAAATATATGCTCTTAAACTAACATCTCTCATTACTTTGTCCAAGACACTCTTTGGCAAAGAGTAACCTATTGAAATGTTCTTTAACCTTAGATAAGAAGCATCTTCCAAATACCAGGTAGAATTAGTACTAAAATTCCTATTAGGGTCTAAAGTTGATAATCTTGGAATATCAGTATTTTGGTTACTTGGTGTCCAAGCGTTCAAAATTCGATTATCACGGTTATATGTCTGCTCATTCATAGCATAAGTAGAATATTTGGTACCATTAAAGACTTTCATATCTTCAACACCTTGGAAAATTACCGAAAAATCAAAATTGTTAAATTCCAAGTTAGCATTTATCGCATAGGTAATCTTTGGGAATGCATTTCCATGGTATACCCTATCTGCATCCGAAATGACCCCATCGTTATTAGTATCAGCAAATTTAAAATCACCGGGTTTAGCGTTGGGCTGAATTAATTTGCCGTCTTTTTGGTAACTATCAATTTCTCCTTGGGTATTAAATATTCCTTCCCAAGGAATTAAGTAATAGGAATACAGGGGCTGTCCAACTTCAGACCTAAAAGGACGTAGGGAAGCCCTTACATTATCATCATGAAAAATATTATCGCTGGTGAACCCACTTAAATTTGTTAATTCATTTTTAATGGAACTCATATTCATCCCTATGGAGTATTTTAATTTCCTTTCATAATTTTTATAATTCATACTAATCTCATAACCAAAATTTTCAACAGTACCAACGTTTGATGGAGGACCATTGGACACTCCAATATGCGTATTAGGCGCATTGATAAGTATCATGTCTTTTGTTGATTTCTTAAAATAATCTGCTGTAAGCTCCAATTTCCCTTTAAAAAAACTAGCATCCAAACCAATATCAGTAGTTTCAGAAGTTTCCCATTTTAAATTAGGATTAGATTGAGAATTCAAAAAATAGGCTAAGACCTGTTGCGCATTACTACCAAGGTACACGCTTCTTGTTGAACTTATAGGTATATTAAAAGCATAACTGCTTACCGATTGGATATTACCAATTTCTCCCCACGAAGCCCGAATTTTAAAATCATTTAGCCAGTATAAATTTTCTAAAAAGGATTCAGACGAAATTCGCCAAGCCCCAGAAATAGAAGGAAATACATCTTTGCGGCTATTATTTGATAATTTGGAAGTCTCATCTTGACGGATACTCGCCGCTATGTAGTATTTGTTATTAAAATTATATCTAACCCGACCAATAGTAGAAGTTAGGGCTTCTTCATATGCATTACTCCCCCAACCTGTAACCTCACCAGCATTTTTAAGATACTGATACCAAAATTCCTCCCTTAAAAAACCTTGAGCTTCTAGTGAATTACTTTCAAAATTAGTGTATTGGCTTGAATATACAGCAGTTAAATCTAAATGGTGTTTCCCAAATACTCTCTCGTAATTAATTTGATTATCCCAATTCCATATATAACGATTTACCCAAGATTGATCCAGATAGTTTTGTAAGGTGCGTCTGCCTGATTCAGGTATTTGGGGTGTAAAGGTTTTATTTTCTTGTTTTAATAAATCTATTGAAAAAGACGATCTAAACTTTAAACCTTCAATAATATCATAATTTAAAAACGAATTAGCATTAATTTGAGTGGATGGGTTTTTCACAGTGGGCCGTAACAATAAAGCAACTGGGTTATACACATCACCATAAGCACCAGCGAATGCTGAGCCTTCTGGTGCCACTCCGTGAAATTTTCCAAATTCGTCATAGATCGGAGCGGCTGATGGCATATACATTGCATTAATAATGGCACCAGAATAACTGGAAGACGTATTAACACCTTTACCATCGGTATGAGTAATATTTACATTTTCACCTATGGTTAACTTATCTGAAATAATGTAATCGCCCTTGAGCCTAAGAATAAATCTTTTAGATTTTGTTCCAATTAAGGTACCTTCCCGATCTTGAAAGTTAAATGAGGTCATATACTTACCTCTATCATTTCCACCAGAAAATGTTAAACTTGAATTTGTAAATAATGCATCTCTAAAAATGGCATCAATCCAATTGGTACGGTTAATTGTCCCCCAGGGATTTTGAACCGGATCGTGTGCAGGCAAACTACCTACACTTGCATTGGCTGTAGCTTGATTGTAAGCCAAACTTTGTTCTTGTGCGGTTAAAGGGGTAGGCAAATTACTTGCATGATAGTATCCTCTTGAAATTTCAATATTCACCTTTGGCTTTCCAGGTTTACCACTTTTAGTAGTTACCACAATTACACCTGAAGCTGCTTGTGCTCCATAAACTGCTGCCGCTGCTGCATCTTTTAAAATATTAATTGATTCAATATCATTTGGATTTAGAGGACCTCCATAGTAAGGCATCCCATCCACTACCCAAAGTGGCGTCTCCTTAGATAAAGTACCTTTACCTCTAATCAGTATAGATGCACTTTCTACAGGTGAACCTCCATTTTGAATTATGGTAACTCCAGGAACATTACCTTGTAAAAAATCGGTCACTGAAAGTGAAGGTCGACTATTTATTTTTTCTAATCCAGAAACTGTAGCAATCGAAGATGACAAATCTGCTTTTTTAGCAGAACCATACCCAATTACTACAACCTGATCCAAATCAACAATTTCTTCCAACATTTCAATGTTAAATATTGATCGTGAACCAACAGTAAATTCCTGAGTTTGCATACCGACAAAGGAAAAAACAAGAACATCATTTGGCCCTATTCCAGTAATGGTAAAAAATCCTTCAAAATCACTTAATACTCCTTTTTTTGTCCCTTTAATAGATATGGAAACACCAGGCAAAGGATCTCCATTTTCATCTAATACTCTACCAGTAATTGTTTTTTCATCAGAAATCCCAGATGATTGAGTTAAATTCTTTAAATTTTCTAAAGAATTATCAACTGTTGTTAAAGAAACAGATTCAGAATTAACCCTTTTTAGTGCAATTTGATTATTCACATTAAGATAACTTATTCCCAATGGAAGAAAAATACTATCCAATATATATTTTAGGGATTCATCTTTTGCTTCAAAATAAACCTTTTGACTAAAATCTAAAGTTCTAGAATTGTAAGTAAACTTGACGTTGAATTCCTTATTTATATCTTTAATCACTTTATGAAGTGAGTTCCCATTAAAAGATATTGTTGACTTTTGCATTAATAGGTCTTGACCTTTTAAAGGGGCGGAAAAACTTAAATTGATAAAAATTATCAATAAAATTGATTGGATAAAAGAATGCTTAAGTACAAAAACCACATTCCTTTTTAAATTTGGAGTCATTTTAAAAAAATTTGAAAAGTTTAAAATTGTATTTTAATTTATTTAATTCTATCTAATGTTATTATAATTTTATCTCCTATAATTTCATAACTGATATTTTCACCAATACTATAACACAAAATTTTTAATTTTAAAGGAAGAGGTACATCATTCAAAGAGGTTGTAACATAACATTCTGAAAGTAATTCCTTAGGATACTCTATGCGCAAATTATAAACCTCTTGAATTGTCGAAAAAACTTTGTCAATTGGAGTATCAACAAAATCAAAACTTAAATTTTCAATATTGGTCAAATTTTTTTCAATATTACTATCCAAGGAAATTTTTGGGACTTTTAGAAAAGATTTATCTTTTTTAATATATCGTGCTGCTTGATTTGGTAACAGGGTAATTTCATCTGATTTCCCATTATTATTTTCCAAAGTTTTTCGAACTTTTACTTTACCAGTTTTAACAATAACCTTTATGTCTTCCAATTCTTCAAAAGCAATTACCCTAAAACTAGTACCATAAACTTGTGTAATGACTTCTTTTGAAAAGACCAAAAATGGTTTATTGTGATTATTATTAACTTCAAAAAAGGCCTCTCCTTTCAAAAAAACTTCTCTTTTAGAAAAATCAAAATCTTTAGAGTAGGATAGGGAACTGTTAGGTTGAAGTAGAACTGAACTTCCATCGGAAAGTATAATTGATTTTGGGGAATCAGAATTGTTAACTTGTTCAATTAACCCTTTAGAGGCAACATTTATCTCA
>JBJOIA010000098.1:0-2786 GCA_046047395.1 Bacteroidota bacterium
GAATTTTTTTTCAATTTTGGCCCATTGAATAATGCCAAATATGCTTAGAAAAAATCCTATTCCTAGAAACAATAAAGGGAAAAATTGTATATCAGAATCTGGGAATTCAATAAAGTATTTAAAATCTTGTTTTACTTCCAAGAAATCAAACATTACCTCTGGTGAGGAGGATTCAAATTTTAAGGGGATTTCAAAGGGCAAGATAGTAGAAACCTCTTCAGATTTCACTGGTATATTTGGATAAAAATAGAAAGTTATACCAATAAGAAGAAGAGAAAAAGAAAGAAGTGAAAAATAAATTTTATTAAAAACGTCCAATCTTGGTTTCATTCAAGAAAATTACGAGATTTTCAGAAAAAATAACAAAAAAACACAAAATGATTTTGGCTTTTCTGAAAATACAAACTAATTTTGCAGTTCGAAATCTGAAATCAGATTTTTATATATTGTTTAACGCTACTTAGTTAATTATCATATCAAATGGCAAACCAAGTAAATAAGGGTAAAGTTGCTCAAGTTATTGGTCCGGTTGTGGACGTAAGTTTCGAAGCGGAGGGATCTTCACTTCCAGAAATTTTAAATGCATTAGTTGTAAAAAGAACTGACGGATCAGAATTGGTTTTAGAAGTTCAACAACATTTAGGAGAAGATCGTGTAAGAACGATTGCGATGGAAGGAACGGAAGGGCTTCAAAGAGGCCAGGAAGTTATAGACAAAGGCCAGCCGATGACGATGCCTACGGGTGATGGGATCAAGGGTAGACTTTTCAATGTAGTTGGAGATGCTATTGATGGAATTAAGCAGCCAAAATCAGCAGGAGGATCCCCAATTCACCGTGCGGCTCCAAAGTATGAAGATTTAGCAACCAATACAGAAGTTTTATTTACAGGAATTAAGGTAATCGATTTATTAGCTCCTTATGTAAAGGGTGGAAAGATTGGTTTATTCGGTGGTGCTGGAGTAGGTAAAACGGTTTTGATTATGGAGTTAATCAACAATATTGCTAAAGCTTATGAAGGTTTATCTGTATTTGCAGGTGTAGGAGAGAGAACGCGTGAGGGTAATGACCTTTTAAGAGAAATGATTGAGTCAGGAGTAATTAAATACGGTGAGGAATTTAAAAAGTCCATGGAAGAAGGAGGATGGGATTTGTCTAAAGTTGATGAAGCTGAATTAGAGAAATCTCAAGCAACTTTGGTATTTGGACAGATGAATGAGCCACCAGGAGCACGTGCAAGGGTAGCATTATCCGGATTAACTGTTGCAGAAAATTTCCGTGATGGTGATGGTGAGGGTGCTGGAAAGGATATCTTATTCTTTATTGATAATATTTTCCGTTTCACTCAGGCAGGTTCTGAGGTATCTGCACTTTTAGGTCGTATGCCTTCTGCGGTAGGATATCAACCAACACTTTCCACTGAAATGGGAGCGATGCAGGAGAGAATTACTTCAACTAAGAGAGGTTCTATTACATCGGTACAGGCTGTTTATGTACCTGCCGATGACTTAACTGACCCAGCTCCAGCGACAACATTTGCTCACTTGGATGCTACAACTGTACTTTCAAGAAAAATTGCTGAATTAGGAATTTATCCTGCAGTGGATCCTTTAGATTCTTCGTCTAGAATTTTATCTGCAGAAGTATTAGGAGATGCACATTATAATACAGCACAAAGAGTAAAAGAAATTTTACAGAGATACAAAGAATTACAAGACATTATCGCTATTCTTGGATTAGACGAATTATCAGAAGAAGATAAATTAGTTGTATCAAGAGCAAGAAGAGTTCAACGTTTCTTATCTCAACCATTCTTTGTGGCTGAGCAGTTCACTGGTCTAAAAGGAGTTTTAGTAGATATCAATGATACTATTAAAGGATTCAATGCTATTATAGATGGAGAGTATGATCATTTACCTGAGGCAGCATTCAATTTGGTAGGTACAATTGAAGATGCAGTTGCTAAAGGTGAAAGATTATTGGCTGAAGCTAAAAAATAATTGAAATGAACGTAGAAATTATCACACCAGATAGAAATGTATTTTCAGGAGAAGCTAAGGTAGTTACTCTTCCAGGAACAGATGGTTCTTTCCAAATTTTAAATGAACATACACCTTTGGTAGGCTCATTAGTTTCTGGAAAAATGGAAGTTGATAGCCAATCTTATATGATAGAGGGCGGTGTTGTGGAAGTTTTAAAAAATAAAGTTTTAATTCTTCTAGAAGGAATAACTGAAAATTAATTTCAAAAATATGGTTTAAAGAAAATAGGATGTATTTGCATCCTATTTTTTTTATACCTAATTTAAAGAATTATGCTAGCATAATTTAATAATATTTTGTTAGGTTGATACTTATGAAAGCAGAAAACACCGTTGATTTTCAGATAAAGTCTTGCTGGTATGCAATATCTAGGATGTATAATACGTATTCTATTCAACATGATATGAGCATGGCAATTGGATATGTTTTACTTCATATTGATAAAGGAGGTACACCAGCTACTAAAATTGCTCCAGCATTGGGATTAGAAGTGAGAAGCCTAACGCGGATGTTAAAAAATTTAGAAGATAAAAAATGGATTAGAAGAGAATCCGATTTTTCAGATAAAAGGGTGGTGAATATATTCCTGACGGAGGAAGGGAAGAAAAAGAGAGATTTAGCGAAACAAGGAGTGATATTATTTAATGAATTAATAAATAACCAAATTGATGAAAATAAAATGGAAGTCTTTTTTGAGGTTATTCAAAAGATAAATTCAATAATTGAAAAAGATGCTCCTTTTATTG
>JBJOIA010000099.1:0-6707 GCA_046047395.1 Bacteroidota bacterium
GATATAGAAGGAGATGAAGATTTAAGAGGAAAGCGTTTTGCCTTTTATAATGACCAATTTTATTTCAAGAATACTCAGGAAATGACCCAATTATGGTCTCATATTCCTCAAGCAATTGATAATACCAATGAAATTGTGGGAAAAGTAGAGACTTTGGAATTAAAAAAGGATGTAATGCTTCCTAATTTTAAGATTCCAAATGAATTTGCCTCTCAAGATGATTATTTGGAGCATTTAACATGGGAAGGTGCAAGAGAGAGATATAAAGAAATTGATGCAATAGTTGAAGATCGAATAAAATTTGAAATCCATACGATTAAAACCATGGGTTTTGCTGGTTATTTCTTAATTGTTGCAGATTTTATTAATGCAGGAAAAGATTTAGGCGTATTTGTTGGGCCAGGACGTGGTTCTGCTGCTGGTTCTGTTGTTGCTTATTGTTTAGGAATTACCAATATAGATCCTATTAAATATAACCTTCTATTTGAACGTTTTTTAAATCCAGATAGAAAGTCTTTACCCGATATTGATACGGATTTTGATGATGAAGGTCGACAAAAGGTAATTGATTATGTAGTAGATAAATATGGAAAAGAACAAGTAGCCCATATCATTACCTATGGAACAATGGCCGCAAAAATGTCTATAAAGGATGTTGCCAGAGTTTTAGATTTACCTCTCTCCGATTCAAATGAATTAGCAAAACTTGTTCCAGATAAACCAAAGATCACTTTAAAAAGGATTTTTGGGGCTCCATTAACAGGAGATGGTTCTCTCGTGCAAAAAGAAGGATTGCAAGCTGATGAAATAGAAGATGTAAAGAAATTAAGAGAAATTAAAGAAGAAAACTCTCTTAAGTCCAAAGTATTGGAAGAAGCATTGGTTTTAGAAGGATCAGTGAGAGGTACAGGTATCCATGCAGCCGGAATTATTATTGCCCCTTCTGATTTAAAAGATATTTTACCTGTAGCCACCAATAAGGATGTAAATTTATTAATTACCCAATATGATGGAGGAGTAATTGAGGATGCAGGGGTAATAAAAATGGACTTTTTAGGTTTAAAAACCCTTTCAATATTAAAAGAGGCATTACGTCTTATTAAAAAGAATCATGGAGTTGATATTGATTTAGATAATATTCCTTTAGATGATTCCAAAACCTATGAGTTATACCAAAAAGCTGAGACAAATGGGACATTTCAATTTGAATCAGCTGGTATGCAAAAACATTTGAAGAATTTAAAACCCGATAGATTCTCAGATTTAATTGCAATGAATGCTCTTTTTAGACCAGGTCCTATGGAATATATACCGAATTATATTGCCAGAAAGCATGGTCATGAACCCATCATATATGATCTTCCAGAAATGGAGGAATATTTGGAGGATACCTATGGAATTACTGTTTATCAGGAGCAAGTAATGTTACTTTCCCAAAAAATCGGAAATTTTACAAAAGGGGATGCGGATGTGCTTCGAAAGGCCATGGGAAAGAAAATTCGTGAGGTAATCGATAAAATGAAGGGTAAATTTATTGAAGGAGGTATAAAAAATGGACATCCCGAAGATAAATTAAATAAGGTTTGGACAGACTGGGAAGCATTTGCTCAGTATGCATTTAATAAATCCCATTCTACATGTTATGCCTTTGTAGCGTATCAGACAGGATATTTAAAGGCTAATTATCCAAATGAATTTATGGCTGCCGTTTTATCAAATTCCTTGGGGAATATTGATAAAATCACCTTCTTCATGGAGGAATGTAAGAGAATGGGGATTCCTCTATTAGGGCCAGATGTAAATGAATCTGAAAGAATGTTTACAGTTACAAATAAGGGTATTCGATTTGGAATGGGTGCTATTAAAGGTGTTGGAGATGCAGCAGTAGAAAGTATCATGGAAGAACGTTCTAAAAACGGTCAGTATAAAGATATATACGATTTTGTTACCCGGGTAAACTCTCGAACAGTTAATAAAAAGAATATTGAATCGCTCGCTTTAGCTGGGGCTTTAGATAATTTAGGAGAATTTAAGAGGGCCCAGTTTTTCCATGAAGATGAAGATAAAACTACCTTTATTGAAAAATTGGTTCGGTTTGGATCCAAGGCATCTGAATCGAAACAAACCTATGAAATTTCGTTATTTGGGGAAGAAATAATGGGAAATACCCTCGCACAACCCACCGTCCCAGATATTCCTGAATGGAATATTATTCAAAAATTGAAGTTTGAAAAAGAAGTTGTAGGAGTATATATTTCAGGACATCCTCTTGATGAGTACCGCTATGAAATAAAAACCTTTTGTAATTCTACTTTAAAGGAATTGGAATCACGAAATGGATCTGTTCAAAAAATTGCCGGAATCGTTTCCAAGGTTCAAGTTAGAACTTCGGCAAATGGGAATCAGTTCATGATTTTTAGTATTGAAGATTTTTCAGATAGTCATGAATTTGCCCTATTTGGAAAAGATTTTATTGCATTTGAAAAATATATAGCACAAGATAGATTAATTTATATTCAAGGTTCCATGCAACCAAGATTTAGAAATTCAACAGAAATGTCCTTTAAAATTCAATCTATTCAACTTTTATCTGAGGTTTTAGAGGATAATTCAAATGAAGTTAAAATAAAAATAAGTACCGATAGCTTGAATTTGGAATTATTAGAAAAATTAGAAAAAACGATAGATCAAAATAAAGGGAACAAAAAGTTATTATTCGAGGTTATTGATTATAAAGAAAAAATAAAGTTGGATTTTTTGGCAAGAACAAAACAGGTAAATATTAATAAAAACCTTTTGAAATCTTTGGAAAAAATTTCCGATATTGAAATCAAATTATCATAAATTTAAATTTTATCAAATGGCAAACTATGTAGAGGCAACTGATGCCAATTTTCAAGAGTTAATCGGTTCTGATACTCCTGTATTAGTAGATTTTTGGGCAGAATGGTGTGGACCATGTAAGATGATTGGACCTGTTGTTGAAGAATTAGCAGGAGATGTTCAAGGACAAGCAATTGTAGCTAAAATGAATGTAGATGAAAACTCTGCAGTTCCTGCTTCCTTGGGTATTCGTTCAATACCTACTTTAATGGTATTCAAAAATGGCGAAATGAAAGAAAGATTGGTTGGAGGAAATATTCCAAAATCCGTTCTTTCTGAAGCATTATTAAAACATGCATAATTGATGAGTGAGGAGTGAATAGTGAAAAGTGAATAAGTACTCTTCCCTCTTCACTCTTCACTCTTTCCTTTTCCCTCCTCAAAATAAAACCTCCTAACTATGAAATCTCTACCCTTTCATTATAAAATTATTATTGGTTTAGTCCTTGGAATAATTTGGGCTATTTTATCTAGTTTATGGGGTTTTAGTCAATTTACCACTGATTTTATCCTTCCTTTTGGAAATATATTTATCTCCCTACTTAAAATGATTGCCATTCCCTTGGTATTATTTTCAGTAATTGGTGGAGTAACTGGTCTGTCTGATGTAAGTTCCTTGGGTAGAATTGGATTGAAAACAATTTCAATTTATATTTTTACTACCATACTAGCAGTTTCCCTTGGTATTTTTTTAGTAAATATGTTTAAACCCGGACAAACTGGGGATATTCAACAAAGAAAAATTAATCGTATTTCATACGAATTATGGGTAAGCAGGAATGATAATGTAGATTTTTTAGATGATCAATTTATCATGAATAAGCCAGAAAATGCTATTCTAAAGCAAGAGGCTTTAAAGAAATTAAGTCTTGATGAAAATTCTGAATTCGTTAAGTCTTCGATGAACACTGCAAAATCGGCTCAAAGTAAACCTCTTTCTTGGTTGGAAGATATGGTTCCGAATAATTTATTTGATTCCCTTACCAAAGGTTCCATGTTGCAAATAATCTTTTTTGCTTTATTTTTCGGTATTGCGATTGTTAATCTTCCTAGGTCTAAAATGCAGCCCTTGATTTCATTTATTGATGCCTCAACTGATATTTTTATCAAAATGGTTGATTTATTAATGAAATTCGCTCCATTCTTTGTTTTTGCCCTTTTAGCTGGTAAACTCGCTCAAATGGCTGGTGATGATATAAATAACCTAATTACCATTTTTTATGCCTTAGGAAATTATTCTTTAGTCGTAATATTAGGTTTATTTATTATGATATTAGTCGTATATCCCCTATTAATTATTCACTCTTTGTCGAAAAAATTAAACCTTTCCTATTTAGATTCATTCAAATATTATTTTAAAGGTATTCGTCCTGCCCAATTATTGGCTTTTTCTACCTCTTCAAGTGCAGCAACTCTTCCCCTTACCATGGAATGTGTCAATCAAAATTTAGGTGTAGATGAGGAAATTTCATCTTTTGTTCTTCCTATTGGAGCAACTGTTAATATGGATGGAACCTCCCTATATCAAGGTGTTGCTGTCATTTTTTTAGCACAATTTCATATGGTCGATTTAAGTTTAAGTCAACAATTGACGATTGTTCTCACCGCTACTCTTGCTTCTATTGGAACTGCAGCTGTTCCTTCAGCTGGCCTAATTATGTTGATTATTGTTTTGGAATCTGTGGGTCTTAATCCGGCTTGGATTGCAATCATATTTCCGGTAGATAGAATATTAGACATGATCCGAACGGTTGTGAATGTAACCGGGGATACAGCAGTAACAGTTTTAGTAGCTTCTTCTGAAAATAAGATTAAAAAGATTGATTAATTATTTCCGCTGCTATTTTTATCTCTTCGTCCGAAATAATTAAGGGAGGAGCAATCCTTAGGCATTTATCATTAAATAAAAACCAATCTGTTATTACTCCTTTTTCGATACATCGATTAATAATCCCTTTTAATTGATCAAAATTATCGAATTCAACTGCCATCATTAATCCAGCCGAGCGAATAGCTCGAATTTTTGGACTAGTTAATAAAGATTTAAATAAAGCTTCTTTGGCAGGTATTTGATCCATTAGCTTTTGATTTAGGATTACCTCTATAGTTGCTAATGATGCAGCACAAGAGACCGGATGTCCACCAAAAGTGGTGATATGTCCTAATACCGGATTATTAGTAAATGCTTGCATTAAATTTTTTGAGGCAATAAATGCTCCAATGGGCATCCCTCCCCCCATTCCTTTTGCTGTTAAAATTATATCTGGATGGATGTTCATAGATTGAAATGCCCAAAAATTTCCTGTCCTTCCAAAACCAGTTTGTATCTCATCTATGATTAAAAGGGTACCTGTTTCCTTACATTTAGATTCTAAAGCCTTAAAATAAGATTTTTCAGCCAAATGCACACCTGCCTCTCCCCCAACTATTTCAATGATTACAGCAGCTGTTTTTTTGGAAATTTTTCCTAGGTCATCTATTTCACCATGTCGTATATGCTTTATATCAGGTAATAATGGTCTAAAGCTATTTTTGAAATCTTCTGAACCAGCAAGAGACAATGCTCCTTGGGTGGCTCCATGGTAGGCATTAAAACAGGATATGATTTCTGTTCTCCCGGTAAATCTTTTGGCTAATTTCATAGCCCCTTCTGTTGCTTCTGTCCCAGAATTGGTAAAATATACTTGTTCTAATTTAGGAGAATTTGAAATTTCAATTAGTTTTTGGGCTAGTAAAACCTGTGGACTTTGTACATATTCTCCATAAACCATGGTATGCATGAATTTATCTAATTGATTTTTAATAGCATTAACTACATGAGGATTTCGATGACCTACATTGGAAACTGCTATTCCTGAGATTAAATCAATATATTTTTTTCCTTTAGCATCGATTAAATAAATTCCTTCTGATTCTACTATTTCCAATAAAAGTGGAGAATCCGAGGTAGGAGCCAAATAATTTAAAAATAATTCTCTTTGAGATAGATGCATGGTTAAAATTACTTAAAAAAATTTTTTTTATTATTAACCTTAAATATATTTGATGAGAAAATTTTCCTAACCCCAATGCAAAATATCAAACTAATTTTAAGCATTATATTTATTTATTTTTCATTTAATTCATATTCACAAGAATTAATAGGGACTATCAAGGAAGTCAATGGAAATACGCTTCCCTTCGTTAGTATTTGGTGCAAAGATCATTCTAAAGGCGTATCTTCCAATGAAAATGGTGAATATAAATTGAATTTAAGTCCAGGTAAACATCATTTGAAATTTAGAATGATTGGTTATAAAACAATTCAAGATGAAATTCTAATACAAGAAAATCAAATTATTAAGAAAGATATTATTTTAAATCAATTTGATTATAATTTAAAAAATGTTGAAATAATAGCATTAAATGAGGATCCTGCAATTTGGATAATGAAAAAAGCAATTGCTTTAGCTCCCTTTCATTTGAATATGATTGAAAGCTATGAGTTTTCACATTATTTAAAGTTTAGACTTATTGTGGATACGGTGAAAGGTGTTTTTTCTAAAACCTATTATAAAGGATTAGAATTAGATACTATTCGGAAAGGTAGGTTACCAGGAAATATTATTTCTTTAATGGAAACAGTTGAAAATGTAAAATTTTCCAAACCCAATAATTATAAAAGAGAAATAATAGGGGCTAAAAATTCAAATACAGGATTTTTTAGATTTGATAGTACCAACCATTTATTTGCATTAGATTTAAATATTTACCAAGAAAAAATTGGAAATGTATTCTCCCCTCTACATCCAAATGCCTTTAACCTATATAATTTTGAATATGAA
>JBJOIA010000100.1:0-4481 GCA_046047395.1 Bacteroidota bacterium
TTCAATATCTCGGATGAAGAAATATATTTTAAAGATTTTAGAAAAAGAAAAAAATATTGATAAAAGAATGATTTTAAGAGAGTTTGAGAAAATAAACGCTCAAATTGAATATTCAGATTTAGCACATATTAAAAATCAAGGATTACAGAATTACCTGTATAATCTTAAATATGAATTGAATAATTTTAGTCAAACAGTTCATCAAAACTTTTTTAGTTAATTATGCCAGTTTTTAAGATTCACCATATTACCAAATATCAATATAATTCTTTGATCATCGATAGTGCAAATGAGATTAAATTATTTCCAATTGAAGATGATTTTCAAAGAATTATTTCACAGGATTTAAAAATATCGAATAGTCCAATACTTTCCTATTATAATGATTTCTTTGGAAATAAAAATGCTAGTTTTAGCCTATTGGCACCTCATTCTGAATTAAATATAGAGAGTTATTTGACAGTTGAAGTTAAACCTAAGAAAGCTTTGGATAAATTACCTAATATTGAAATAGAAAAGGTTTTAAATGCTGCTTCGCAAGATCTAAATTTATTATTACTTTCTAAACAAGAGGATTATCAATTTTTACATGAAATTGAGGCAATTATTCAAAATCTGAATCTTAGGGCATTATCCCTTCATGAAATAGCTAATGCTATCAATCAATATATATTTTCAAATTTTACTTATTTGAAGGGTATGACAAATATTGAAACGACGGTAGATGAAATACTGACACATCGATCTGGGGTTTGTCAGGATTTTGCCCATATTATGCTTGCTATTTTACGTAAATTGGGTATCCCGAGTCGCTATGTAGCAGGTTATATTTGTCCTAATAAAGATGGTTTTAGAGGGGAGGGTGCCACCCATGCTTGGGTAGAGTATTTTTGTCCTGAATTGGGTTGGGTTGGGGTTGACCCGACTAATAATTGTCTAGTAAATGAATATCATGTACGTATTGCTGTGGGGAGAGACTTTAAAGATTGTACTGTAGCAAAAGGGATATTCAAAGGCAATGCGCAGCAGGAATTATTTTTATATGTTTCTGTAGGATATGAGGATGGACATGTGATTGAATCAACGAATCAAGTATTAATGGAACGAATAGCCGGAGAATCAATTATGCAACAAATAGCAACCCAGAATCAATAAAATTTAAATTCTATCATTTAGAATTAAATATTATTCCTATAATTTGAAGGGCTTTTTCCTTCAAATTTTTTGAAAAAGATATTGAAATGACTTGGTTCATTGAAACCCAAAGAATAGGCAATTTGTGAGATATTTAAATTTCCTTGTTTCAATAATATTTTTGCCTCCTGATAAAGTCTGAGAGATATAATCTGACTAGTCGTGAGCTGACTTATTTGCTTGATTGATCGATTTAAATGGTTGACATGAATATTTAATTGCTCAGCAAAATCTGACGGACTTTTTAATTTAATCGAATCAAAATTTTCATCTATGGGGAATTGCCTTTCCAATAATTCAATAAATAAATAATAAATCCGATTATTTGCATTAATTGGAAGGTTTTTTAATCTTGACGAAGGAGTTGTTTTTAAGGCAAAATGTATTAAATCAAATATTTTATTTCGTATAGCCTCGTATTTATATTTATAATCGGAAATAATTTCATTTTCAATTTCTTCAAAAATTTTTGAAACATCTTCAAATTGTTTATCATCCAAATCGAAGGCATGTACCCCATGTGGCTTGAATACCTCATATTGGTTAATTTCAGAATGTTTTATGAAAAATTTTGGATTGAATACCACATAATAACCACTTAAATTTTCATCAATACTTTCCCATTTATATGGAATAAAGGGATTTGAAAATACAAGGGACTGCTTTTTTATATGGTAAACATGATCTGCATAATGGATTCTACTTTCCCCTTTACATAGAAGAATTTTAAAAAAATCCCGTCTTCTATAAGGAACAGGTTCTGTATTTTTATGTGGTAATTTGAATATATTTACATGACCAATATTTGAATGAATATTTTCAGGTATCCAATCAAATTTCCTTTTGTAAAATTCTTCTAAACTTTCTAATTTTTCCATTTAAATCTTTATTATTCAAACTAAATTTTTAAAATTTCAGCAAATTCATCGAAATTACTTATAAAATTCAAATAACTTTAATATTGTTTGAATTATGTGATTCTTTGTTTGAATTATTAAAATTTTTAGAATTTTTTTAGTTTAAATTTATTAGGGACAAAATACGGATGCGGTGTTGCTATGTGCGGTGCTTGTACTATCCATTTAAATGGTACAGCTATTCGATCTTGTCAATTACCTATTAAATTAATTTATACAAGGGAAGATGATATGACTTATGGAATTTATCGTCCGATGTATACCGCTGTTTATCGTGCTGCTTTTGATGTGAATAAAAATTTAATAGGTTTTCATATAAAAGGAGGAGGAATACCGGAAAAACCGATTCATGCAAATCGTTTTCCAGCAGGGGCCATTGAAAATTATCTAGCGGAAGGATATTCTATTCCGTCCAATATTACCATTGGGGCCTTTAGAGCACCAAGATCAAATTTTAATGCTGCTGCTGAGCAATCCTTCTTGGATGAGGTAGCAGAATATATGGGTGAAGGGGCAGTAGTAGATGGAATTGGTAATGCTTAGCCAATGCTTTATATCAATTAACAGGAAAAAGACATTATAAGTAGCTTAAATTGATTATTGTTTCTGGTGTAGGATATTATCAAGAAAAGGGTAAAAGCCCGATATTAATAAAAGAGGGAGATGTTTTAAGGTGTACTGCAAAGATTGAACATTGGCATTCCTCCTAAAAGGAACAAGACGTTACCTATTTGGCAATTTATAAAGGTGAAACCCAATGGGCGAATGTTCTTTCACAAGAAGATTATGATAAACTTGCATCAATTTTAAAGGATAATTAGAGGGGGGCTTAATAAAACTCCTTACAGCTATTTTTAAGTTTTAAAATTAGTTATCTAATAAAATATTAAATAAATTGAACTTCATTGATGTTAATTCATTAATGAAGTCTTTTTTTAACCTATTTATCATGAATATCCTAAAATTACTTTCTTCATTTGCTTTTATATTTATAGCAAATTCAAGTTTTTCTCAATCTCTTCAAGAATCCTTTAAAAACCCTGGTAAAGAAGCAAGACCAAGGGTTTGGTGGCATTGGATGAATGGAAATGTTACCATTAATGGTATTCAAAAAGATTTGGATTGGATGGAGAAATCTGGCATTGCAGGTTTTCAAAATTTTGATGCAAATTTAATGACTCCGGTGGTGGTTGATAAAAAGCTCGTATATATGACTCCAGAGTGGAAAGAGGCCTTTTTATTCACCACTCAATTAGCAAAGAAAAAAGGAATGGAAATGACCATTGCTGGTTCACCTGGTTGGTCAGTTACTGGTGGTCCTTGGGTTGAACCTCAAGATGGAATGAAAAAATATGTTTGGTCTGAGACTTTTATTAAAGGAGGTAAAAAACTTTCCATTTCACTTAATCCTCTTCCAAATGAAACAGGAATCATGCAAAATATTCCTGTTGAAGGTTCCGACCTCACTGGTGGCAGTAAGTCTATTAAACAATATGGACAAAGAATAGCTGTTCTTGCAATTCCAAATATTGAAATTGATTTTGAAAAAAATCAACCCAAAATAAGTTCCACCTCGGGCAATTTTAGCTTTACACAATTAACAAATGGAAATTTAACTGACTATAGCGATTTAGAGCCGGGTGAAATTGGTGAAGATACCTATGTTCAATATGAGTTTAAATCTCCTATTGAAATTCAAGCAATTACTTTTTCAAATGGAAGCTATGGAGAATTAGCCCAATTCAATGGTGCACCTGATAACCGTAAGATTTTGTATAGCCAAGATGGGAAAGAATTTAAGGAAATAATGAAAGTACCGAATCATATTACCGGACAAGTAACCTTAAGCTTTGAACCCATTCAAGCAAGATTTTTTAGATTATCTTATACTACTTTAGCGCCTCAGCCAGGCTTTGCTGCCTTATTTGGATTTGGTGGATCCGGAAAGCCAGAACCTACTAAAGTTTCTGAATTTAAACTTTTTACAACTCCGAGAATTAATGAGTTTGAGGCAAAGGCTGGATTTATTCCTTTCAAAGAAAAACAAAACCTAAGCCTTTCCGAAAATATTTTTGGAATTCAAAAGAATTTAGTTTTTGATTTAACAGATAAAATAGACCAAAATGGCAAATTGGTTTGGGATGCCCCAAAAGGAAATTGGACCATCATTCAAATGGGATATTCTTTAACCGGTAGGGAAAACCATCCAGCCTCTCCTGAGGCAACAGGCTTGGAAGTAGATAAACTCAATAAAGAGGCTGTTTCTCGGTATCTGCGAAATTATTTGGATCAATATAAAAATGCAACTGGAGGACTAATGGGTGTTGAAGGTGGATTAACCCATATGGTACTAGATTCTTATGAAGCTGG
>JBJOIA010000101.1:0-2800 GCA_046047395.1 Bacteroidota bacterium
TGTGTTGATTATCAAGTGTTTAAAATAGTCAAAAAAATTCCCTTTAGGATAAAAATGAACTCCTTTTTTAGAAAAAAAATGTTTTTATTTAAAAACAAGGTTAAAAAAAATCAATTATTGAAGAAATAATTGAAAAATATCAGGAAACAAGATTTTTTGAAATACATTTAGGCCAAAAAAATATTTAGTTTTTTTTTAAAATTATTCTTAAATTTTTAGAAAATTATCCCTCAATACCTAAAAAATGAAAAATCAAATAAGAATTCAATTGATGTTCATGATGTTCTTGCTTTTTTTTAGCTGGGGATCATGGTATGGCCAAATGAGTAAATACCTTCTTAATGGCTTGGGGGCATCAGGCGACCAAGTAGGCAATGCCTATCTCACCTTTTCCATCGCCTGCATCATTGCTCCTTTTATAATTGGACTGATAGCCGACAGATATTTCGCTGCCCAAAAGGTATTAGGATTTTTAAATATTCTTTCCGCAATTATCTTATATTTTTTAATTCAAGTAAAAGATCCCAATTCATTTTTCTGGTATATTTTAGCTTATACTATCACCTTTGCTCCTAACCTAGCCTTAGTCAATTCCATCGCTATGCGACAAATGGAAAATCCTGGAAAGGAATTCCCAGCCATTAGGGTAACAGGAACAATCTCTTGGATAATTGTAACCAATATTATTGGATACTTAAATATAGGTGGGGATGTAACCATTTTTACCATCTCCATGATTACCTCATTCATATTAGGAATCTACGCCTTTTTTCTTCCTGATACACCCCCGAAAAAATCCGAAAATAAAGACATCCAAGAAATCCTTGGACTAAATGCCTTAAAATTATTGAAAAATCCCTCATTTTTAATATTTTTCATTTCTTCCATTTTAATTTGTATCCCCCTTTCCTTTTATTTCGCCTTGGCAAACCCTTCTCTCACCGCTTCGAATATGTCGAATGTGGAAAATAAAATGTCCCTAGGACAAGCTTCTGAAATCATTTTCATGTTATTAATTCCTTTTGCCTTTAGTAAATATGGGGTTAAAAAAATGTTGATTATTGGACTTTTAGCATGGATAATTCGATTTATTTGTTTTGGCTACGGAGATGGAATTTCATCTGAATGGTTATTGTATTTAGGTATAATCCTGCATGGGGTTTGCTATGATTTCTTTTTTGTATCTGGACAAATCTATACGGATCAAAAGGCAGGTGAAAATTATAAAAGTTCTGCTCAAGGATTAATTACATTAGCCACCTATGGTGTAGGAATGGGAATTGGATCAAAATTATCTGGATTTGCCCTTGATTATTACGAAATAGGAGAAAATATGTATGATTGGACAAAAATCTGGTGGTTTCCTACCTATATAGCTATTTTTGTTTTGATATTATTTATTCTATCCTTTAAAGAAGAAAAAACAAGTCTATGAATGTTTGGATAACAGGAGCATCTTCCGGAATTGGAGAGGCATTGGCAAAACAATTTGCAAAAAGGGGTGATAATTTAATCCTTACGGCAAGAAGAGAAGATGAATTGAATCGTGTGGCGAAAGATTGCCAAAATGGAAATAATCAAATACTAGTTTTACCTGCTGACCTCACCATTCTGGATAATCATTCTTCCCTAGTGGATAAAATTATTAAAGATTTTGGCTCAATAGATATCCTTGTACTAAATGCAGGGGTTAGTCAGCGATCTCGTGTTATTGATACAGACTTTAAAGTTTACCGTAATCTTTTTGAAATAAATTTCTTTTCTTTGGTTTCTATGGTGCAAGCAGTGCTTCCTATATTTAGAAAACAGGGATATGGACATTTTGTTCCAATTGCCTCAGTGGCAGGAAGAATCTCTACCCCTAGAAGGGCAGCTTATGGTGCCACAAAACATGCAGTTTTCGGTTTTTTTGATGCCCTTAGAGCTGAGGAACATGATTTTGGAATTCAAGTAACAACCATATTACCTGGATATATCAAGACAAACATTTCTATTGCGGCTATGAATGAAAAAGGGGAAAATTATGGTAAAATGGATCCTAACCAAGCCAAGGGAATAGATGTAGACTATACCGCAAAAAAAATTATGCAGGCAATTTTGGCAAAGAAAAATGAATATTTCATAGGTGGAAAACTTGAAGCATTCGGCTTATTTGTTAAACGATTCTTTCCCTCCTTAGGATTTTATTTAATTCGAAGAATCAAAAATACTTGATGAAAAATAATTATTCCTTATCTTTGCAATTCAAATCATTGAATAATCAATTGATTTATACAGAAGAAGGGAGAGATTAGGCTCTATGAACTTCTGGCAACCGGAGACAAAAGGTCTACCAAGGTGCTAATTCCTACCTTCAGGAAATACCTGAAAGGAAATATAAAAGATATTGAATGAAGCCTGAAAATCATTTATTTACTTTAGAGGAAGAATTTTATTTAGAGTTTGGTGAAAAACTGCCGAATTTAAGTTTAAGATACCAAACAATTGGTAAATTAAATACTCGGAAAGATAATGTAATTTGGATTTGCCATGCCTTTACTGGAAGTCATGATGTGGCCGATTGGTGGCAATCTCTGGTTGGTCCAAATAAATTATTCAATCCTGATAAAAATTTCATTATTTGTGCAAATATTATTGGATCTCATTATGGAAGTACTGGTCCATTATCCATTAATCCAATAAACCATCAACCCTATTTTCACGAATTTCCTGAATTAACCAACAGAGATGTGGTAAATAGTTTTGTATTATTAAGAAAACATTTAGGCATTAAGAAAATTAATACCTTGATTGGGGGATC